>JBDLVO010000114.1:0-3337 GCA_039804805.1 Pseudomonadota bacterium | reverse complement strand
GTCCTTGACGTGCTCATGGGCCTTGGCGGTACCGACATGCTGGCCGACATCGGTGGTGCCGGTCTGGCCCAGCACCAGCTTGCTGAGCTGCCGGTCAACCCAATCGGCGAAATCCTGCTGGCGGGTGGTGGTGCCGGTCGATTTGACCTCCAGCCACTCGATCGCCATCCCCTCGGGAAGGATCGCCGCCGAATCCTTCCACATCGAGCGCACCGCCCGCAGCAGGGCGTCCTTGTCCTTGTCGGTGGCGCCGGGACGGTATTTTCCCAGCCGCACCGGCTGGCCAAACCCTTCGAGGAATTCCAGCCAGGACTTGACGTCGAGCGACTTGAACAGCACCAGGAACGCCGCCGGCCGCATCAGCCCGCCCCGGATCGGCAGCCCGGATTTGGTCTTGTGAATGTGGGCGACATAGCCGAACGGCTTCAACGGTTCGTCCGTCCCCAGCCCGCCGGCCCCACCACGCAGCAACAGGGTGCGGCCGTCGGCCGGATCGAAGCGGAACCAACGCGGATCGCGCCATTCGATCCGCGCCGGCTCCCAGCGGCGGGTGCCGGTGCGCCAGACGATTTCGCCGACGCTGTAGCCCTTGGCCACCGCGTCGAGCTGGTCGAACAGGTAATCGGCGATCACCCCGCTGTCGAGCAGCAGTTCGCGGGCCAGATCGGCGGCGCGCTGGTCGTCGGCCTCGTCGCCGGCCGCCTCGATCGTGATCGGCAGTTGCGACACCTGGAGGCGGCGGGTGGACAGCACCGCGCGGTAATGGGGATCGCGCTCCTCCATGTCCTCGGCGATCTCGCCTTGCGCCACCGCGTCGCCTTCCTCGGCGGCGCGCAGCGCCTGCCCCAGCCGGAACGGGGTCATCCCCACCCACGGATGATCGGACAGCACCGGCCGCACCCCGGTGACGGTCGGGCCGCTCTCCTCCTGGCGCAGGCGGTCGAAATCGATCGGGTTGCCGAACGGGTCGAGCAAGTGGGCCATGTCAGTACGCTCCGGGGCCGAACAGGCGGCCGTCATCGTCGGGATCGTCGTCCCCGCTCGCGCCGTCCGCGCGGGCGAAGGCGGGGGTGTAGGCGTAATCGGTGACGTCCATCCGCGAGGCGTGCCAGGCCAGCGCGCCGGCGATCGCCGAATCGCCATGGCGCTGGCCGCCGTCGCCACCCCGCGACCGTTCGGGAATGTGGGCCACCCCCTTCTCCATCACCAGGGCGCGGTGATCGGCCAGCACGTCGGCGTCGCGCGGCAGCCGGATCAGCCGGTCCTCGAACGCCGCTTTGTAGGGCGGCATGTTGGCCCGGTACCACTCGACCGACAGCATCACCTGGGCGATCCGGCCGGCGCCGTAGCGCTGCATCGCCCGCTCGGCCAGATACTGGCCGTTGCCCCGGGCGTCGAGCGCGCCGGCGACGAAGCGCGGCAGGCGATCGACCAAGTGGACCAGCACCTGTTCCTGCTGGCGGAACGGGATGTTGCGCAACTCGATCAGGAACGGGGCGCGGCGGACCAGATCGGGCTGCATCTGCATCGGCCACAGCACCGTCAGATCGCCCGTCCGCCCGAAATCCTCGCCGAAGAACGACATCAGAGCGGGATCGAGCCCGGCCAGCAGCGGATCGAGCCAGGTTTCGCACCAGGCCCGGGCCTCGGCCTCGCGCGCGCCGTCGCTCCACTCGGCGAACGCCGCCGGCGCCTGCCAGCGCAGCACCGGCAGGGCCGGGTCCATGCACAGTTCGACCAGGGCGCCGGACAGATAGGCGCCCGAGCCTTCCCTCGGGATGCAGAACAGTTCCTCGTCGGCGCCGTCGCCGTAGAAATCGATGATCTCCTGCCACCACGCCGCCTCGGCCTGTTCCGACCACGGCTTGTCCTTGATGAAGCAGATCCGCCGGTACAGCCCGTCGGCCAGGGCGTCGTCGAAGGTGCAGCGCAACAGGGCGTAGGGTTTGCGGCCGGCGCGGATGTCGTTGACGAGCTCGTTGAACGCATTCTCGGCACCGTCGTGGGTGCTGATCACCAGCACCTTGCCGCCCCAGATCAGCAGGGCGAACGCCGCCTTCAACAACGCTTCAAGATCGTCGTGGAACGCCGCTTCGTCGATGATCACCAGCCCCTGCATGCCGCGCAGGGCACGCGGCACCGACGGCAGCGCCACCACCTTGAAGCCCGAGGCGAAGGTGATCCGGAACGCCTTGATCTCGCGCTCGGGATGGTCGGGATCGGGGAAGATCAGTTCCTCGGCGGCGCGGGCGCCCGGGGCCAGCGCCGTGGCCCAGGTGGCGACATAGCCGATGAACTCGCGGGCCATCTCCAGATTGTAGCCCATGTAGAACACGTCCTGGCCGCCGGCGGCGCGGCTGGCCGCCGCCACCGTCACCGCCACCGCCCCGGCCGCCCAGGAATAGCCGGTGCGGCGCGACTTCTCGACCACCGTCACCGCCGCGTGGGCGACGGTGGCCATCAGCCGCTGCTGGTAGGGCAGGAAGACATCGGGGGCGGTCATACCGCCGCCTTGCCGAAGATGCCGGCTTTCATCCGGGTCAGCAGGTCGTCCGACAGGCCGGCCTGGCGCGCCACACTCTCGACCGCGCGGGCGGCGGCGGCCTGGGCCTTCTTCTCCGCCTGTTCGCGCAGCTTGATCACCAGGGCGGCATCGTTGTTGCGAGCGCTCGACAGATCCTTCAGCGCCTTGGCCAGCAGCATCGCCGATTCGGGATCGAGCGTCACCGGCCCCGGGGCCTCGCCGGCGCCAAGCTCGCCCCCGGCTTCGGATCCCATGAACAGATCGAGGATCGCGCTGTGCATCAGCTCGATGTTGAGCCGCGCGGTGCGGTCTTCCGGCGCGTCGCCCAGCTTGCGCACCAGCGCCTCGGCCACCGCGCGCGATCGCGCCATCCGGTCGGCCAGCCGGTCGAGCCCCTGGATATGGCGGTGCAGGCCCGAGCGCGACGGCAGCGCGTCGGGATCGAGCGGCGGCGGATCGGTCAGTTCCGGCGGCAAGGCCCCCGGCAAAGTCGGCCGCCGCCCCTCGGCCAGATCGCGGAGCGCGGCGGCGATCTGGTCGAGCGTCCAGCCGGACTCATGCAGCGCGCCGATCAGTTCGCGGATCCCGGGCGGCAGCCTGGCCGCCTTCGACGGGCGGCGGACCATCTACCGCCTCCAGATCGTCTGTTCGACCCCGTCCACCCTGACCCGGCCATGGGCCGCATCCTCGCCGCGATCGGTCAATCCGACCACCCGCAGATCCCCCAGCCATTCGTCGCGGGTGCAGCCAGCGGCGGCGAGATGGTCGAGATCCGCCGCGAGGTCGGCCCGGCCGGTCTGGGCGAAACCGCCG
>JBDLVO010000113.1:0-5923 GCA_039804805.1 Pseudomonadota bacterium | reverse complement strand
GTCATCGCCTTCTGGGGGATCTGGCAGCCGGGGGATCTGGTCAAGGTCGCCCTGGCCCAGTATGTGCTGAAGACCAGTTGGGAGGTGCTGTCGACGCCGCTGACCTATTGGCTGGTCGGGCGGCTCAAGCGGGCCGAGGGAGTGGACTGGTACGACCGCCACACCAATTTCAACCCGTTCCGCTGGCGGGTCTAGCGTCAGTCGGCGTGGCGCGAGCGGTGGCCGAAGCGGGCGAACACGCTGCGCATGAACAGGGCGCATTCGATCGTGCCGGCCTCGGGGCCGATGCCGTGCAGGCGGGCGCGGTCGACGATTCGCGCCACCAGTTCTGGATCGGCGCGCGGGCCGAACAGCCGGCCGAACACGGTGGTGCCGATGCAATCCTCGGCCACCAGCAACATCACCGCCAATTGTTCCTTGCGCAGGCCCAGCCCCTCGACCAGGGCGACGGCGGGGGCGGCGCCGACGCCGCGCAGGATCTCGGCGGCGGCGCGGACATTGTCGGGGTTGGGCAACGCCGCCCGCACGTCGGGGTCGAGCCACACCGGCACGAAGGCGTCGGGGTGGAGCTGGTGGCGGTCGGGCGAGAGAATCTCGGCGGCGGTGGTCGCGGCGGTCGAGGACCGGCGCGCCGGTGCCGGAGCGGGGCGACCGCCCGACAACGCGGTCGGCAGCGGTCCGGCCGGGCGGGCCTGGGCCGGGTCGGGGCCGGTCACCAGCCGGGTCAGGGCGTCGGGCTCGCGGGCGTCGAGCAGGCGGCGGCCGAGCCGCCGCACCGTCGCCGGCGTCAGCCGGGCATAATGCGGCACCAGCGGCACCTGCCAGTCGTGCAGCAGATAGGCCTTGATCGCGTCGTACAATTCGTCGGCCGGGGCGCGGGTGGAGACGGGGGCCGGGGCGGGGGCCAGCGAGCGGCGGAAATAGCGCTTGGCGGCGGTGCGGACCACCATCGCGATCACCTCGGCCAGCGAGCGGCCGCAGGACAGCGGGACGAAATCATCGCTGACCGGGCGGTGGCGTTCGTCGATCAGCACGGCGCGGAAGCGGGCCCGTTCGCGCCGGAACACCGCGAAGCAGCGCCCGAGCAGGCCGAGATCGTCCATCACCCGGTCGTAGGCGTCCTCGCGCGGCAGAGCGTTCAGTTCCGGCAGGAACTGGCCCAGGATGTCGACCACCGGCCCGCGCAGGGCGAGGTTGATGCGGAACACCGCTGTGGCGGATTCGGACACGATCTTTTCACTCTGGTTCGCCCCGGGCCGGCGGAAGGACCGGCCCCGACGGGGAAAGGCTCGGCCGCCCCGCCGTCGTTGTCGACGAAGGGCGCCTTACCGTTTCCATCATAGTCGGGCGGGCGGATCGCCGTCTGTGGGCGCGCTCACAGACGGCAACCTTTCAGGGCGCGATCGGGTAGTGGTGCCCGCCGGGGGAGAGGGTGAAGATCTCGCAGCCGGTGGCGGTGACGCCGATCGAATGCTCGAACTGGGCCGAAAGCGAGCGGTCCTTGGTGACGGCGGTCCAGCCGTCGGCGAGGATCTTGGTGCCGGCCTTGCCGGCATTGACCATCGGCTCGATGGTGAAGATCATCCCCTCGACCACGGCGAGGCCCTCGCCGGGGTGGCCGTAATGCATGATGTTCGGCGGCTCGTGGAACACCCGGCCGAGGCCGTGGCCGCAGAAATCGCGCACCACCGAGAAATGATGCTTTTCGACGAAGCTCTGAATGACGTGGCCGATGTCGCCCAGCGTCACCCCGGGCCGGACGATCTCGATCGCCCGCATCAGCGATTCGTAGGTGATCTCGACCAGCTTGCGGGCTTTGACGCCGGGCTTGCCGACGTAATACATCCGGCTCGAATCGCCGTGCCAGCCGTCGAGGATCGGGGTGACGTCGATGTTGATGATGTCGCCGTCCTCCAGCCGCTTGTCGCAGGGGATGCCGTGGCAGACGACATGGTTGATCGAGGTGCAGATCGATTTGGGGAAGCCGCGATAGCCGAGCGGGGCGCAGATGCCGCCGCGTTCGGCGATGAAGGCCGAGCAGAGCCGGTCGAGTTCCTCGGTGGTGACGCCGGGGACGATCGCCGGGCCGATGAAATCGAGGGTCTCCGCCGCCAGCCGGCCGGCCCGGCGCATGCCTTCGAAATCGGCCGGGCCATAGACATGAATGCGGGAGGCGTCCCTATCCTTGCGTTCCATGATGCGTTCGCGTCCGTTGCTCCGGCGCGGATCCGGGCGCGTCGCGCTGCCGGCCGGAAATAAAGGGGTTCATTCGGGTATAACAGATCGTGGCGGCAGCGTCCCCTCCGATCCCCCGGGGGGCTCGTCGAAAGGATGTGGGGGGAGCCCACGAAGGGTCAGCAGGCCGGCGCCCGCGCGGTCAGGGTGATCAACTCCAGGGTCGCCGGCAGGCGGCCGTCCGTGCCTCCGAACCGCGCCCGGTAGCAACGGTCCAGCTCGGCCAGCAACCGGCGCGGCGCGACGGCGCGGCGGCGGTCGGTCCGGGCGTTGGCCTCGCCCATCCCGCGCAGGTCGGCCAGCAGCCGGGGCAGTTCGGCGTAGCGCACCACGATCGGCTCGGCGTCGGCCACCGGCTCGACCAGGCCGGCGCGCGGCAGCAGGGCGCCCAGCGTCTTGATGTCGGCCAGCGGGGCCAGTCGCGACGGGCCGGCGCTGCCCAGCGCCGCCTCGGCCTCGGCCAGCGCCTCGCCCAGTTCGGCCAGGGTGCCGGCCCCGGGCAGGGCGGCCAGCAACAGCCCGCCCGGCTTCAGCAGGCGGCGGATCTGCACCAGGGTGCCGGGCAGGTCGTTGACCCAGTGCAGCGACAGGCAGGACAGCACCAGATCGAAGCTGGCCGGGGCGAACGGCAGCGCTTCTTCGTCGGCGGCCAGGGTGGGGCGGCCGTTGCCGGCGGCGAGGGCGGCCATTGCCGGGGACAGGTCGCATTGCACCAGATGCTCGATCCCACCGCGCCCGCCCAGCGCCGCCGCCATCTCGCCGCCATGGCAGCCGAGGTCGAGGGCGCGGGGGAAGGGACGGTCGAAATCGGCGAGGCGGTCGGCCAGACGCTCGGCCACCTCCTCGATCAGGAAGGCATGGTTGGCGGCGATGGGGGCGGCGCGGTCGCGATGGCGCCGTACCGCCCGGCGGTCGAAAATGATATCCATCGCCGGGTTATCGCATGGGCGCGCCCCGTCGCCAACCCGGCCCCCCCTTATCTTACCAAAAAAAGTGGAGGTCGGGAGGCGTCCCCCCCCACGCGGGGTGTGGGGCGGCAGCCCCGCCGGACGTCAGGCGTCGGGGCCGATCAGCTTGCAGCTCTGGCCGGCCTTGCCCAGACGCTTGCAGGCGGCGCGGGCCTGGGTGAGGCTGAGACCGGCGAGGCGGGCGCGATAGACCGGGGTGCGGCCTTTCTGCTTGTCGATGTCGATCGCGCCCTTGCCGACCAGCTTGCCCAGGGTATGGGCGGCCTTGGTGGCGGCCTGATGGGCCGGCTTGTATTCCTTGAAGGCGCCGACCTGGATGGTCCAGCTATCCTCGGCATCGCCGGCGGCCTCGTCGTCGTCGGCCCGCTTGGCGGCTTTGCCGTGCGGAGCGGGCTTGCTGGCGGCGACCCGGGCCGGGGCCGGCTTGGCCGGGGCGGTATGGACGGCGGTCTTCGCCGCCGGCTTGGCGGCGCTGGCGGCATGGGCGGCGGCGACCAGTTCGTCGAGGTCGCTGGTGTCGTCGGCCGAGGGGGCGGCGGCCAACTCGACGCTTTCGCCGGTGCGCAGCTTGGCGAAGCCGCGATCGAGCAGGTCCTTCATGTGGTTGTCGCGCTGGGGGCCGCTGGTGCCGCCGAACACCACGCCGACGATGCGGCGGCCGTCGCGCACCGCCGAGGAGATCAGATTGAAGCCGGAGGCGGCGATGTAGCCGGTCTTGATGCCGTCGGCGCCGGGATAGCGCAGCATCAGCCGGTTGTGGGTGGTGATGGTCTGGCCCTTCCAGACGAATTGGCGGGTGGCGAAGTAACGGTACTCGGCGGCATGGCGGTTGATCATGGCGCGGGCCAGGATCGCCTGATCGCGCACCGTCGACATCTGGCCGGAATTGGGCAGGCCGGAGGCGTTGCGGTAGACGGTGCGGCTCATCCCCAGTTGCTGGGCCTTGCGGGTCATCATCTGGGCGAATTCGGGTTCGCTGCCGGCGATGCCCTCGGCCGCCACCACCGCCGCGTCATTGGCCGATTTGGTCACCAAGGCGAGGATGATGTCGCGCACCGCGATGGTCTCGCCCGGGCGCAGGCCCAGCTTCGACGGCGCCTGTCCGGCGGCGTGGGCCGACACCCGGAGCGGACTGTCGAGCCGCAGACGGCCGGATTCCAGCTCGTCGAACAGCAGGAACAGCGTCATCACCTTGGTCAGCGACGCCGGATAGCTGCGCACGTCCGGGTTGGCGGCGTGGAGCACCTTGCCGCTTTCGGCATCGATCACGATCGAGGCATAGCGTCCGGCCCAGGCGGGAGAGGCGGACAGGGACAGCAGGACGATCAATCCCGCCAGGAAATTGCGAAGCAATGGGAAAACCCCCAGGCATCTCGAATGCACGGTGGCAGCCTGCTGTTCCGGATGAGGATTGAGCTACAGTTACCCCAAAAGTCTAAAGATTTCGTCCGGGAGAGTCCAGCTTGGCGGCAGGTTTTTTTTCTGGCACCCTCCGTGGCTCCGGTTGTGCCCGAGCTGGCTTGTGCCGGGTGGGGCCCTCCAGCGGAGACCGCGCATGAAGATTGGGATCGGCCTCGCCTTGGCCGCCGCGCTCGCCCTCGGCGCCTGCGCCTATCACGGCGACGACATCGGCAATCCGTTTTACCGCAAGCTGCAATGGTTTTCCTTCGCCGGCGGCGACGATCTGCGCCAATCCTGCGCCGCCGGCGGCCCCGACCGGCTGCGGCTGATCTACAACGCGGTGTGGGGCGATCAGGTGCGGATCTACGAATGGGACGGCGCCGCCCGTGACCTGCGCATCCGGGTGGTCGGTCCGGGCGACCTCACCCTGCTGACCAGCGACGATCTGCTGGCGCCGTGGCGGGCCGGCGAGGCCCATGTCGCTTTGTCCGAGGCCGACCATCGCGCCCTGATTGAGGCTCTCGACGCCGCCGGCGCCTTCGGTCCGGCCGCGGTCGGGCTCGATCTGCCGTCGCGGGACTATTACTGGCTGGCCGCCACCTGCCGCGAGGGTCGCTTCACCGTCACCGGCTGGCGCTATCCGTCCCCGTCCTTCGCCGCCGCCCGTTTCCCCGCCTTGCTGTTCGCCCGCGATCCCGGCCGCGATGGGGTGGCCCAGCCGCGCGAGCGCGGCTTCGATCCCGTCCGCGCCGATGCCGAGCCGCGCGGCGCCGCCAACGATTTCCTCCTCACCATCGGCCGCAACGGATTGGTGAAATAGCCTAGATGCTGCACCTGCGAAAGGATGCTTGACAGCAAGCCTCCGGCTGCGGAATCATGCCTATGTTGCAGCGCAGCATGCGGGGTGGTGTTCCGGCCCCGGTGCGCTGACGGGATGGAGGGATGAAATGACCACCAAAGTCAAACCGACCGAGTTCGAGGGCGCCGAGGACACTTCCCGGCCGGCCGCCGCCGCCGCTCGGGCCGGCAAAGGCGCGGCCCCGGCCGCGCCGGTGACCGAGGCCATCGTCGCCCCGATCGCCGCGGCCCAGGCCGAGGCGGTCAAGACCCTGGGCGAGGCGGTCACCATCGGCAAGGAGACGATCGAGACCGTCGCCAAGGCCTCGGCCGACGCGGCGGCCAAGGGCTATGATCAGGCGCTCGACCTCGGCCGCGAGCAGGTCGCCGCCGCGGTCAAGGCGCATGGCGCGGTGTTCGAGGGCTACGAGGACGCGATCGCCTTCCAGCGCGACACCTTCGACGCCCTGGTCCGCTCCGGT
>JBDLVO010000112.1:0-3437 GCA_039804805.1 Pseudomonadota bacterium | reverse complement strand
TGGGGGTCACCGTCAAATCCATCAGGTCAAGATTTGGGAGTAACCGGCGCGGCGGCGCCGCAGGGGGCTGACATGGACGAGTTGAACCTTTACGAATACATTGCGATCTTCCGACGCCATCTCGTGGCCTATGCCGCGACCGCGTTTGCCGTCTTCCTGGCGGTCGGGATCTTTGCCGCGACCTTCTCGAACTATACGTCGGACGCGATCATCAACGTCCAGGCGCCGGACATCGCCGAGGGAATGACCGTGCCGATCGGCATGTCGCCCCAATTGTTCGCCCAGAGTCAGGCCGACGAGAAGATCGAGCAGATCCGCCAGAAGGTGATGGCCTCGGCCTCGCTGGTCGAGGTGATCTCGAAATTCAATCTCTACCCGGAACTGCGCGAGACCAAGCCGATGAGCGAGGTGGTCGAGCTGATGCGCAAGAAGATCCGGCTGCAATTCGTCAAGGCCGACGACACCAACCCGGGCATGGTGGCGCGGATGCAATCGGGCCAGATGGGGGCGTTCGCCTTCAGCCTCGGCTTCACCTACCACCAGCCGCTGCTGGCCCAGCAGGTCGCCAACGAGATCGTCTCCCGCTTCGTCGACGAGGACATGAAGGCGCGGCGGGCCCAGGCGCGCGAAACCGCCAACTTCCTCGACGGCCAGATCGCCGCGCTGGAAGAGACGATGAGCCGGCAGGAAAAGGCGCTGGCCGATTTCCGCGCCGAGCATCCCAATGCCCGGCCGGAATCCCTCGCCTTCAACCAGCAGATGGTCGCCACCATCGCCCTCCAGGTCCAGGACGTCGAGCGCCAGATCGCCGCCACCGAGAAAAGCCGGGGCGACCTGCGCGCCCAATTGGCCGGAGTCGATCCCTATTCCCGCGTCATCGCCGACGGTCAGGTGCTGACCACCCCGGCGGTGCAGTTGAAGGCGCTGCGCACCAAGTACAACGCCCTGCTCGGCCAGTATGGCGAGGCCCATCCCGACGTGCAGAAGCTGCGCAACCAGATCGCCGCGATCGAGGCGGAAAGCGGCGGCGGAACGGCGGGCGACTCGGGCGAGGGGCTCGAGGCCCAGATCCGCGACGTGCGCGCCAACCTCGCCGCCGCCGAGCGGACGCTGGGGCCGACCCATCCCGACGTGCTGGCGCTGCGGCGCGAACTGGCGCGCTATCAGCGCCAGCGCGACAACCTCGCCCCCGGCGGCGCCAACGGCGGCGGAACGATCCGGCGCGACGCCGACAACCCGGCCTATCTGATGCTGGTGTCGCAGATCCAGGGCCTCGACGCCCAATACGCCTCGCTGACCCGTCAGCGCGATTCCCTGCGCGCCCAGCAGGTCACCTACATCCAGACCGTCGCCACCCTGCCGGCGCTGGAACAGCAACTGGAAGCGCTGACCCGCGATTCGGAAAATTCCAAGCTGCGCTACCGCGAGCTGAGGGAAAAGAAGATGACCGCCGACATGTCCAACCAGATGGAGATGGGGCGGCGGTCGGAACGGCTCGAAGTGGTCGATCCGCCGGCGCTGCCGACCAAGACCTCGCCGTCGCGGATCAAGATCCTGGCGCTCGGGCTGATCGGCGCCCTGTTCGCCGGCTTCGCCGGGGTGACGGCGGCCGAGATGCTCGACCGCAACCTGCATGGCTCGCAGCAGGTGCTGCGCCTGGCCGGCGTGCCGCCGCTGGTGGTGATCCCCCACATCGTCACCGCCGCCGAACGCACCCGCCAGCGGCGCCGGGTCGCGGCGCTGGGGGCCGGTGGCGTCGCCCTGGCAACGGCGCTGCTGATCGCCTTCGACCAGACCATCATGCCGCTTGACGTGGTCGTCAGCGTCATCACCCGCCAGATCGGATTGTAGAACAGGGAGAGCCGCAAGATGGACCGCCTGGAAAAAGCCCTCGAGAAAGCGCGCGAGGCGCGGCGGGAAAACCTGGCCGCGCCGGCGGCGGCCGAGCCCCGCCCCGCCCCCGGCCCCGATTCCGGCCCCGCCGCCGCCGGAGCGGGAACCGGCCCCGGCCGGGTGGCGATCGACGTCGATACGCTGGAGCGCAACCGGCTGGTGGCCCAGCGCGCCGGCCACGCCGTCAGCGACACCTTCCGCATCCTGCGCAGCAAGGTGTTGCAGGCGATCGGCAGGTCGAACATCCGCACCTTCGCGGTGACCAGCCCGAATTACGGCGACGGCAAGAGCACCGTCGACCTCAATCTGGCGATCAGCCTCGCCGCCGACGTCAAGCAGACGGTGCTGGTGGTCGATCTCGACCTGCGCAATCCCAGCATTCACGATTATCTCGGCATCACCCCCACCGCCGGGCTGGCCGATTTCTTCATGCGCGACGTGCCGGTACCGCAATGCCTGGTGCGGCCGGCGATCGAGCGGCTGGTGGTGCTGCCGGTCAACGGAGCGATCGACAATTCGTCCGAGTTGCTGGGCACGCCGCGGATGGCGGCGCTGGCGCGCGAGTTGAAGGAGCGCTACGCCGACCGGATCGTGATCTACGACATGCCGCCGCTGCTGGTGCAGGACGACGTGATCGCCTTCCTGCCCAATGTCGACGGGGTGCTGCTGGTGGTGCGCGAGGCCAAGACCCAGCGCGAGGATCTGTCGCGCTGCCTCTATGAACTACAGGGCGCCAATCTGGTCGGGGTGGTGCTCAACGACAGCCGGGAAACCATCGCCACCGCCGTCTGACCAGGGAGAGACGCCCCGCCATGCCCCCCGCGATCCCGCCGCGTTCACCGCTCCCGCTCCGCCCCGTCCCCGTTGCGGCGGGGGCGGCGACGGAACGATGGGCGTTGGGAGCCCTGCTCGCCGGCATCAGCTGCTTCGGCGTGCTGATCGTCCAATATGTCGGCACCTACGCGGCGGCGATGTTCCTCGCTCCGCTGCCGGTGCTGGTCCTGTTGCGCCCGCGTGCGTTCGCCGGCGGCCTGCGCCAGGATTTCCTTCTGCTGGTCTATCCGGCCCTGGCGATCGCCTCCTCGCTATGGTCGGTGACCCCGGGCTGGACCTTGTGGGCGTCGACCGAACTGCTCGGCACGATGATCACCGGCATCGCGGTGGCGCATTGCATTCCGTTCCGTTCGGTGCTGTCCGGGACGCTGCTGGCCCTGATCCTGGTGGCGCTGGGATCGCTGGCGGTCAACGCCGATGCCGGCGGCGGCGCCCTCGCGCACGGCGCCGGCCTGTTCGGCAGCAAGAACCAGTTGGGCACCGCCGTGGCCTTCCTGATGATGATCGCCTATGTCGTCGCCACCAATCGCCAGGCCAGCGGGCCGCTGCTGCGTTTCGGCGCCCTGATCAGCCTGCCGTTGGCGGCGGCGATGGTGATCCGCTCGCAATCGCTCGGGGCGGTGCTGTGCCTGCTGATCGCCCTGGCCGCGCTCTACATCCTGCGTTGGATCGGACGACGCCAGCCGAAAGCCCGCCGGGCGCTGCTGACT
>JBDLVO010000111.1:0-3491 GCA_039804805.1 Pseudomonadota bacterium | reverse complement strand
ACCGCGATCCAGACCATCCTGCGGATGGCCGCCGCCGCCGGCTTCGCCCGGGCGATGGTCGGCCAGGGCGGCATCCTGTCCACCCCCGCCGCCTCCTGCGTGATCCGCAAATACCGGACCTTCGGCGGGCTGATCCTGTCGGCCAGCCACAATCCGGGCGGACCGGACGAGGATTTCGGCATCAAATACAACATCCCGGCCGGCGGCCCGGCGCCCGAGGCGGTGACCGAGGCGATCCACGCCCGCACCCAGACCCTGCGCGAATACCGGCTGGTCGAGGCCGCCCCGGTCGATCTCGACCGGCTGGGCGAGCAGCGGGTCGGGGCGATGGTGGTCGAGGTGTTCGACCCGGTGGCCGATTACGCCGCGCTGATGGAGACGCTGATCGATTTCGACGCGATCCGCGCCTTGTTCGCCGCCGGCTTCCGCCTGCGCTATGACGCGATGAACGCGGTGACCGGCCCCTATGCGGTCGAGATCCTGGAGCGCCGGCTCGGCGCCGCCCCCGGCAGCGTGGTCAACGCGGTGCCGCTCGAGGATTTCGGCGGGATGCATCCCGACCCCAATCTGGTTCACGCCCATGATCTGGTGGCGGCGCTGACCGGCGCCGACGCGCCCGATTTCGGCGCCGCCTCGGACGGCGACGGCGACCGCAACATGATCCTCGGCCGCGATTTCTACGTCACCCCGTCGGATTCGCTGGCGGTGCTGGCGGCCAACGCCCAGCTCTGCCCCGGCTATGCCGGCGGGCTGGCCGGGCTGGCGCGCTCGATGCCGACCAGCGCCGCCGCCGACCGGGTCGCCGCCAAGCTCGGCATCCCCTGCTACGAGACCCCGACCGGCTGGAAGTTCTTCGGCACCCTGCTCGATGCCGGCCGCGCCACCCTGTGCGGCGAGGAAAGCTTCGGCACCGGTTCGGACCATGTCCGCGAGAAGGACGGGCTGTGGGCGGTGCTGATGTGGCTCAACATCCTGGCCCGCCGCCGGGTCGGCGTGGCCGAGATCGTCACCGCCCACTGGCGCGAATTCGGCCGCAACGTCTATTCCCGTCACGATTACGAGGGGATCGAGTCCGCCGCCGCCGAGGGGCTGATGGCCCATCTGCGCGGGCTCGACCTCGCCGGGCGCGAGCTCGACGGCCGCAAGGTCGCGGTGTTCGACGATTTCACCTATACCGACCCGGTCGATGGCAGCACCAGCAGCCACCAGGGCATCCGGGTGCTGTTCGAGGACGGCGCCCGCATCGTCTACCGCCTGTCCGGCACCGGCACCCAGGGGGCGACGCTCAGGGTCTACATCGAACGCTACGAACCCGACCCCGCCCGCCACGGCCTCGACCCGCAGATCGCGCTGGCCGACCTGATCGCCACCGCCCGCCTTCTGGCCGAAATCGAGGCCCGCACCGGCCGCGCCGAACCCACGGTCATCACCTGATGCCCGACGGTTCTCCCGCCACGGGAGAATTTCCCCATCGCCTGTTTGCGTCGATCATGGCACTGTCATGATCGAGGGACCGGATGTTACCGCCCGTTACCAAACCGGCGACGATGGCGTTACCGAAGCGGGCTATCCCTGGCCGGACGGTGCGCAACGGGCGCGAGGGGGAGAATGAAGGCGATGATCGAACGCACGCGCGGACTGGCACGGCTGTTCCACCGGGGGGCCACCGGTCTGGTGCGGCGAACGTCGGTTGCCACCCTGCTGATCGTCACCCTCACCGCCTATGGCCTGGTCTGTGGCGTCAGCCTGCTGATCCTCTGACCCTGGCGCAAACATACAAAGCCGGGCGGGCCTGAGGCGAAGGACGGGGGGACGTCCCTCCCCGTCAATCCCGGATAAATCGAATAAAAAGAAGGGGGTCCGGGGCATCGCCCCGGCCGGGCGCGGGCGGGAGCCCGCATACTGGCGCGCGACGGATCACAGCGGGCGGAAGGCGATGATGGCCATATCGTCGCGGCGCTGCTGGGGGCCGCGATATTCGGCCTGGGCCTGTTCGATCCGCATCACCTGCTGATGGAGCGGCAGGCCCTGGCTGGCGAGGATGGCCTCGCCGAGGCGGCGACGGCCGAACAGGCGGGGCGGTTCGCCGCCGACATGGTCGGTCATGCCGTCGGTATAAAGGTAGAAGCAATCGCCGGGGGCGACCGGGATCACGGTTTCGGTGAAGCCACCCTCGCTCCGGCCGGTACGATAGCCGAGGCTGCGGCGGTCGCCGCGCAGGGTGGTCAATTCGCCGTCGGCGAGGATCGACAGCGCCATGTTGGCCCCGGCGAAGGTGACGGTGCGGGCGCCGCGGTCCCACAGGCAGATCGCGGCGTCGAGCCCGTCGTCGGAGGCGGAATCCGGCCGGTCCTGGCGCAGGCGTTCGCGCACCACCCGGTCGAGCCGTTCGAGGATCGCCGACGGGGTCAGCGGCACCTCCTCCTCCAGCAGGATGCGGTCGAGCGCCGAGGCCACCACCACCGTCATGAACGCGCCCGGCACGCCGTGGCCGGTGCAATCGGCCAGCAGGATCAGGGCGCGGTTGCCGAAGCGGTGCAGCCAGTAGTAATCGCCGCCGACCTGTTGCAGCGGCTGCCAGCTGACATGCAGCTCGGCCAGCATGTCGCCCAGGCAGGAGGCGTCGGGCAGCAGCCCGTCCTGGATCTTGCGGGCATAGCCCAGGCTGTCGAGCACCAGCCGGCTGGCCCGTTCCAGTTCGGCATTGTTCTCGATCAGGCGGGCCTGGGCCGCCTCCAGTTGCTGGACCAGCCGCTCGGCCTTGTCGCCGGCCTCCAGCCCCTCGACCATCCGGTTGAAGGAACGGGCCAGCCGGCCGATCTCGTCGGCGCTGTCCCACGCCACCCGCACCGAATAATCGCCGGTGGCGTGGACCCGGTCGGCGGCGTCGGCCAGCCGGGCCAGCGGCGCCGAGATCCGCCGCGCCACCCGCAGCACCAGCGCCAGGATCACCGCCAGCAGCAGGCCGGCCAGCAGCAGGGAGCGGTACATCCGGGCGAAAAAACCGTCGATCCGCCGCGTCACCAGCCGGTCAAGCTCGCTCGCGGCCACGGTCCAGGCGGCACGGGTGGCCCGCAGCGCCGGGACGAAGCCGTCGCGCGGCCCTCCGGCCGTCGCCGGATCGAACCGCCCCGCCGCCAGCCCGGCGCGCACCCCGCGCGCGACCCGGTCGAGCCGCCCCGCCAGTTCGGCGAAGGGCGGCGTCAGCGCGGCGCGCAGGCCGCCATCGCCGTCACCGCGATAGCCGGCGGCGAGGTCGGCCTCGATCCCCTGCGCCACCGCCGCCAGTTGGCCTTCGAGCAGGCCAAGCTCGGTGCGGTGGTCGGCGTCGAGCGGCCCGGTCCCGGCGGCGGCGAGCTGGAGGTCCAGCCGCGTCAGCAGGTCGGCCAGCGCCGGCAGCCGCACCACCGTCAGCGACATGGCGTAGAAACTGTCGAGATCGGGATCGAGGATCAGGTTGGAACTGTCGCCCAGCCGGGCGATCAGCGCCC
>JBDLVO010000110.1:0-2654 GCA_039804805.1 Pseudomonadota bacterium | reverse complement strand
TGTTCCGCAAGAACAAGATCACCCGCTTCACCGGCGCCGGCCGTCTCGCCGGCGAGGGCAAGGTGGTGGTCAGCGGTGCCGAGGGCGAAACCACGCTGGCCGCCAAGGCGATCGTGATCGCCACCGGCTCGGAATCGACCCCGCTGCCGGGGATCGAGATCGACGAGACGGTGTTCGTCTCCTCGACCGGGGCGTTGGCGCTCGGTTCGGTGCCGAAGCGGCTGGCGGTGATCGGCGGCGGCGTGATCGGGCTCGAACTCGGCACGGTGTGGGGCCGGCTGGGGTCCGAGGTCACCGTGGTCGAGTTCCTCGACCGCGTTCTGCCGTTCCATGACGGCGAGGTGTCGAAGGCGATGCAGCGCCTGCTGGCCCAGCAGGGCTTCGCCTTCAAGCTGGCGACCAAGGTGGTGGCGGGCGAGCGGGTCGGCGACGGCGCCCGGCTGACCCTTGAGCCGGCCGCCGGCGGGCCGCGGGAGACGCTGGAGGCCGACGTGGTGCTGGTGGCGATCGGCCGCCGTCCCCATGTCGAGGGCCTCGGCCTCGACGCGGTGGGGATCGAGCGGACCAAGCGCGGCTTCATCGCCGTCGATGGCCATTATCGCACCAATGTGCCCGGGATCTACGCTATCGGCGACGTGATCGGCGGCGCGATGCTGGCGCACAAGGCGGAGGAAGAGGGCGTCGCCCTGGCCGAATTGCTGGCCGGCCAGCACGGCCACGTCAATGCCGAGGCGATCCCCTCGGTGGTCTACACCTGGCCGGAAGTGGCCTCGGTCGGTCAGACCGAGGAACAGCTCAAGCAGGCCGGCATCGCCTATGCGGTCGGCAAGTTTCCGTTCCTCGCCAATGGCCGCGCCCGCGCCAGCGGCGAAGCCGACGGCTTCGTCAAGATCCTGGCCGATGCCGCCACCGACCGCATCCTCGGCGCCCACATCATCGGCCCCAATGCCGGTGAGCTGATCGCCGAACTGGTGCTGGCGATCGAATTCGGCGCCGCCGCCGAGGACATCGCCCGCACCTGCCACGCCCATCCCTCGCTGACCGAGGCGATCAAGGAGGCGGCCCTCGCCGTCGCCGGGCGGGCGATCCACGCATAATGCGTGGGCTCCGCCCACACCCACCAAGGGCCGAGGGCCCTTGGAACCCGTTGGTGGGTGGGGGCGGAGCCGCTTTTTCGTGATGGATAAGGGCCTGTGGTCCGGGCGGAGCCCGGGGCGGAATCAAACTGTCTCCCGACGGGGGGATGCTTCCGGGCCTGCCTGGTGGGGACATCGGCGTCTGGAGCGAGCGGGACCAGGCCGCTCCGGACTTTGTTCCACCGACAGTTCCCCGCCGTCGGGAGTTTGAGGGCCGGCGAGGGACCGGCAATCCGGTAACGGTCCCTCGCCGCCCTGGGGTGGGGGACGCCCCGGCGATGGGGGGGGAGGAGATCGCCGGCGTCTGACCCGTGCCTCGGCCTGTCAGGGGGGGTGACGGGGCCGGGCCGAAGCGGTGAGGAGGGGAGGGTGGAGGAACCTCTCTCACCGCCGCGTTAAAGATAGACTAATTCTTATTTGATGCATCCGCAATACATTTTTTGGACCCCACCGTCGATGATCGCCGAATTCGCCGCCGTGCTCGCCGCCGTGCTGTCGCTGGCCACCCTGGTGGTGGTGCTGTTGTCGCGCCGGGGCGACGATGGCGGCGGCCGGCTCGACCGGCTGGAGCGGCTGCTGCGCGACGAATTCGCCGCCCAGGCCCGTCAGGGGCGCGAGGAACTGGCCGGGCAGATTCGCGCCCTTGAAGCCGAGCTGCGCGGCCTGATCGAACAGCGGCTGGCCGACGCCCGCGCCGATCAGGCCGGGCAGGGGCGGGCGCTGCGCGAGGAGGTCGGCGGCAATCTGCGCCAGCTCGCCGACGGCATCGCCCAGACCCTGCGCGACCGGCTCGACGGGGTGATCCGCTCGATGGGCGAGCAGACCCGCACCGTGGCCGACCAGCTCGACCGCCTGCGCGGCGACAATGCCGCCAAGCTCGAACAGATGCGCCAGACCGTCGATGAGAAACTCCAGGGCACGCTGGAAAAGCGGCTGGGGGAATCCTTCCGCCTGGTCAGCGACCGGCTGGAGCAGGTGCATAAGGGGCTGGGCGAGATGCAGAGCCTCGCCAGCGGGGTCGGCGACCTCAAGCGGGTGCTGTCGAACGTCAAGACCCGGGGCACCTGGGGCGAGGTCCAGCTCGGCGCCCTGCTCGAGCAGATCTTCCGCCCCGATCAGGTGCTGCGCGAGGCGACCTGCCGCCCCGGCAGCGCCGAACGGGTCGATTACGCCCTGCGCCTGCCCGGCCGGGGCGACGACGAGCCCGAGGTGCTGCTGCCGATCGACGCCAAGTTCCCCAACGAGGATTACGAGCGGCTCCAGGTGGCGGTCGAGCGCGCCGATGCCGAGGCGGTCGAGCAGGCCGCCCGCGCGCTGGAGGCCCGCATCCGCCAATGCGCCCGCGAGATCCGCGACAAATACATCAACCCGCCCTTCACCACCGATTTCGCCCTGCTGTTCCTGCCGACCGAGGGCCTGTATGCCGAGGTGCTGCGCCGCCCCGGCCTGATCGACCTGCTCCAGCGCGAATACAAGGTGGTGGCGGCCGGTCCGACCACCCTGGGGGCGATCCTCAAC
>JBDLVO010000109.1:0-3296 GCA_039804805.1 Pseudomonadota bacterium | reverse complement strand
CTTCGCCTGCGACGGCCTCAGCCGGCAGCGGCTCGACCGTCCCTATCTCCGCAAGGACGGCAAGCTGGTGGCGGCGAGTTGGTCCGAGGCGCTGGCGGCGGTGGCCGACCGGCTGCGCGGCGTGGCCGGCGACCGTATCGCCGCTTTGGCCGGCGATCAGGCCGATGCCGAGGCGATGTTCGCCTTGAAGCAGGTGCTGACGGCGCTGGGCTCGCCCCATCTCGATTGCCGCCAGGACGGCGCCGCGCTCGATCCGACCGTGCGCGCCTCCTACCTGTTCAACAGCGGGCTGGCCGGCATCGCCGAGGCCGACGCCCTGCTGCTGATCGGCTGCAATCCCCGCCTCGAGGCGCCGGTGCTCAACGCCCGGCTGCGGCAATCCTGGCTGACCCGGGGGATCCCGGTGGCCGCGATCGGACCGCGCGCCGAACTGACCTATGGCTGCGACTGGCTGGGCGACCGTCCGGCGCTGCTGGCGGAAATCGCCGCCGGGCGCCATCCCTTCGCCCAGGGGCTGACCAAGGCCGCCCGCCCGGCGCTGATCCTGGGGCAGGGGGCGCTGGCCCGGCCCGACGGCGCCGCGATCCTGGCGCTGGCCCGCCGCATCGCCGAGAGCACCGGCATGGTCGGCGAGGGCTGGAACGGCTTCAACGTGCTGCACACCGCCGCCGCGCGGGTCGGCGGGCTCGATCTCGGCTTCGTGCCGGGGCCAAGCGGGCGCGACCGCGCCGCGATCCTGGCCGGGGCGGCTTCCGGCGCGATCGAGGTGCTGGTTCTGCTCGGCGCCGACGAGCTGGCGATGCCGGCCCCCGACACCGCCTTCGTGATCTATCTCGGCAGCCATGGCGATGCCGGCGCCCACCGCGCCGACGTGATCCTGCCCGCCGCCGCCTATACCGAGAAGGACGCCACCTACGTCAACACCGAGGGCCGGGTCCAGCGCACCCGCCGCGCGGTGTTCCCGCCGGGCGAGGCGCGCGAGGACTGGCGGATCATCCGCGCCTTGTCCGAGGCGCTCGGCCACACCCTGGCTTACGACGACCTCGCCGGCCTGCGCGCCGCGCTCGCCGCCCAGGTGCCGTCCTTCGCCCGGGTCGGCGAGCGGCCGGTGGCGGCCTGGGCGCCGTTCGCGGCCGAGGCCGGGGCGCTGTCCGAGTTGCCGCTGACCTCGGCGGTGGCGTGCTACTATCAGACCGATCCGATCAGCCGGGTCTCGCCGACGATGGCCGCCTGCGTCGCGGCCTTCGGCGCCGCCCACTCCCATCACGAGGCGGGATGCCATGATTGACCTGATCGCCGCCCAGTTCCCGCCCACCCTGTGGCACCTGATCGTCATCGTCGCGCAGATCCTCGCGATTTTCGTGCCGGTGCTGCTGGTGATGGCCTATCTGACCTATTTCGAGCGCAAGGTGATCGGGGCGATGCACCTGCGCAAGGGGCCGAACGTGGTCGGGCCGTTCGGCCTGCTCCAGCCCTTCGCCGACGGCATCAAGCTGTTCTTCAAGGAAACGGTGCTGCCGGCCCGCTCCAACCGGCTGATCCACCTGTTCGCGCCGATGATCACCCTGATCGTCGCCCTGGTGGCCTGGGCGGTGATCCCGTTCAACGACGGCTGGGTGCTGGCCGACATCAATGTCGGCGTGCTCTACATCTTCGCGGTGTCGAGCCTCGGCATCTACGGCATCGTGATGGCCGGCTGGGCCTCCAATTCGCGTTACGCCTTCCTCGGCGCGCTGCGCTCGGCGGCGCAGATGGTGTCCTACGAGGTGTCGATCGGGCTGATCCTGGTGTCGGTGCTGCTGACGGCGGGCTCGCTCAACCTGTCCGAGATCGTCCGCGCCCAGCAGAATATGTGGTTCGTGCTGCCGCATCTGCCGATGTTCGTGCTGTTCGTCGCCTCGGGGCTGGCCGAGACCAACCGCTCGCCGTTCGACCTGACCGAATGCGAATCCGAACTGGTCGCCGGCTACAACGTCGAATATTCGGCGATGCCGTTCGCGCTGTTCTATCTGGGCGAATACATCAACATGCTGGTGGTCGGCGCGATGACCAGCGTGCTGTTCCTCGGCGGCTGGCTGGCGCCGTTCGGCTGGACCTTCCTGCCCGGTCCCTTGTGGTTCCTCCTCAAGGTGGTGCTGGTGATGTTCGTCTTCGTCTGGGTCCGCGCCACCTTCCCGCGCTATCGCTACGACCAGTTGATGCGGCTGGGCTGGAAGGTGTTCCTGCCCTTCTCGCTGCTGTGGCTGGTGCTGACCGCCGGCACGCTGGTCGCGCTCGACCGCCTGCCGGGCCAGGGATAAGGAGAGCCGAAGCATGTCGTTCCTCGACCGCACCGCCCGCGCTTTCCTGCTGACCGAGTTGCTTCAGGGCCTGTCGGTGACCTTCCGCTACCTGTGGAAGCCGAAGGTGACCGTCAATTATCCCTACGAGAAGGGCTATCTCAGCACCCGCTTCCGCGGCGAGCACGCGCTCAGGCGTTATCCCAACGGGGAAGAGCGCTGCATCGCCTGCAAGCTGTGCGAGGCGATCTGCCCGGCCCAGGCGATCACCATCGAGGCGGAACCCCGCCCCGACGGCTCGCGCCGCACGCTGCGCTACGATATCGATATGACCAAATGCATCTATTGCGGCCTGTGCCAGGAGGCCTGCCCGGTCGATGCCATCGTCGAGGGCCCCAATTTTGAATATGCCACCGAGACCCGGGCCGAACTGATGTACAACAAGGCAAAACTGCTCGCCAACGGCGATCGCTGGGAGGCCGCCTTGGCCTTCCGTCTGTCCGCCGACGCGCCCTATCGCTGAAGGGGGGGAAACCCGGAATGTCGACGGCGTTGATCTTTTATCTGTTTGCCGGGCTGGCGGTGCTGAGCGGAGTGATGGTGATCTCCGCCCGCAACCCGGTCCATTCCGTGCTGTGGCTGATCCTGGGCTTCTTCAACACCGCCGGGCTGTTCCTGCTGCTCGGCGCCGAATTCCTGGCGATGGTGCTGGTGATCGTCTATGTCGGCGCGGTGGCGGTGCTGTTCCTGTTCGTGGTGATGATGCTCGACGTCAACCTCGCCGAACTGCGCGCCGGCTTCCTCCAGTATCTGCCGCTCGGCGGATTGGTGGGGGCGGTGCTGCTGGGCGAACTGGTGGCGGTGGCCTTCGCCTGGACCCCGGCACCCGCGGCGGCGGCGCTGACCCGGGCCCCCACCCCCGATTTGGCCCAGCTGTCCAACACCCAGGCGCTGGGCCGGCTGCTCTACACCGATTACGTCTACCTGTTCCAGGCCGCCGGTCTGGTGCTGCTGGTG
>JBDLVO010000108.1:0-4460 GCA_039804805.1 Pseudomonadota bacterium | reverse complement strand
TCGGCTAGCGGTTCCCATCACCAGGGCCCGCAGAGGACTTGCACCTCCAAGTCAGCAGTCGGATACCATCCCGACCACATCGCGCCAGTCACGGCGCTACGCGCCATGCCTGGCGCACCATAAAAAAACTGGCCTGGCTTGCGCCAGGCCAGCTTCACCAGGCCATCGGATCACACAGACACTGTGGGCGATCAGACGATGCCCGGCCGGAAAACCGCCCCCCGACGGTTAGCCGGCCGCCCTGGACCAAGATCTATCTGTTCGAACGAACAGGCCAAGGTATCGGACTTGCCGCCCCGCACGACGCGCCACCGGAAATTGATATGCGCGCCAGCAACACCAGTTCTTTGCTCCCCAACAGCAAAAGATCAAGCGACTTGGAACCCATCACTTTCCCCATCATCGAATTGGCCGAGATTTCATCTTTAATATCGGCTTTTTACGACAACGGCCTCTTCGCCACCCCTGTTCTCTCCCGGGGAATGGACAGAATCATTACTACCAGAGGCGAGGGTTGAAATCAATGGCTTTAACCCCCATCCAAAAGGTCACCCTGGGGGCGATTCCCCCCCGGACACGGTCGCGGGAGACGGGCAGGCCGGCCCCGACCGGGCGCCGCATCTCCGCCGCCGCGAGCGGGGCGCGGTTGAGGGTTGTCAGCAAACGCGAACCTGCGCTACAAGACGCAGAGCGGGGGGCGTTGCCGCGACGACTCCCCCAGAAATCGGCTTGTCGCGGCGGAGGTGGCGGAACTGGTAGACGCGGTGGCCTTAGAAGCCATTGTCTTCAATGACTTAGGGGTTCGAGCCCCCTCCTCCGCACCAGTTTTCACGCTCCAAGGCGCCAGCCCTCGGGGCGATGGTCCCGTCGCCCGCGCCCATGCGCCCCGTTTCCGGTCCGCCGGCGCCGAGGAGCGCGCCGGCCCACCCGATGCAACCCACTCGATTCGATTGGCGAAAGACTGATGCAGGTAACCGAGATCAATGCCGACGGCCTGAGACGTGACTTCAAGGTCGTTGTCCCCGCGTCCCACATCGACCAGAAGCTCACCGACAAGATCACCCAGCTCGCCGGCACCCTGAGCCTGCCCGGTTTCCGTCCCGGCAAGGTGCCGCTGGCGATGGTGCGCAAGAAGTACAGCGCCGCGGTGATGGGCGAGATCCTCGAGGAATCGGTCAACGACGGCATCGGCAAGGCGATCGAGGCCGGCAGCCTGCGCCCGGCCACCCAGCCGAAGGTCGAGATCACCGCCTTCGCCGAGGGCCAGGATCTCGAATTCGACCTCTCCGTCGAGGTGATGCCCGACATCACCGTGATGGACCTCGCCACCGTCAGCCTGACCCGCGACATGCCGCTGATCGCCGAGAGCGAGCTTGAGCCGGTGCTGGCCGGCATCGCCGAGCGCAACGGCGAGGCCGAGACCGTCGCCCGTCCGGCCGAACAGGGCGACGTGGTGGTGATCGATTTCGTCGGCAAGATCGACGGCGAGGCCTTTGCCGGTGGCGCGGCCGAGGGCTATTCGCTGAAGCTCGGCTCCAACACCTTCATCCCCGGCTTCGAGGACCAGTTGATCGGCCAGAGCGCCGGCGGCCAGACCGTGGTCAACGTCTCGTTCCCGGACGGCTACGGCAACGACAAGCTGGCCGGCAAGGCCGCCACCTTCGACGTCACCGTCCACGAGGTCAAGGCCAGCAAGCCGGCGGCGATCGACGACGAACTGGCCAAGAAGGTCGGCATGGACTCGCTCGACGCCCTCAAGCAGGCGATCCGCGACGAACTGGGCCGCGACCTCACCGCCGCCGCCCGCTTCAAGCTGAAGCGCGCTTTGCTCGACGTGCTGGCCGCCAACCACGATTTCCCGGTGCCGGGCTCGATGGTCGAGTCGGAGTTCGAGGCGATCTGGAAGCAGGTCGAACAGGGCCGCACCGACGGCGAGACCGATCCGGCCGACCAGGGCAAGTCCGACGACGAGCTGAAGACCGAGTATCGCACCCTGTCCGAGCGCCGCGTCCGCCTCGGCCTGCTGCTGGCCGAGATCGGCCGGGTCAACAGCATCAATGTCAGCCAGGAAGACCTCAACCGCGCCATCCTGGCCGAGGCCCGCGCCTATCCGGGCCAGGAGCATCTGGTGCTCCAGTACTACCAGAAGAACAAGGAGGCGCTCGACGCGCTGCGCGCCCCGGCCTATGAGGAGAAGGTGATCGACTTCATCCTCGCCCAGGCCCAGGTCGCCGAGCGCGAGGTCGCCGCCGAGGCGTTCCGTCGCGAGATCGCCGCCCAGGAAGGCGAGACCCACGACCACGAGCATGGCCCCGACTGCGGCTGCGATCACGACCACGATCACGATCACAGCCACGCCTGAGCACCGATCCGGCGCGGTCCCCGTCCCCGGGACCGCGCCCCTTCCCCCGCCGGCCGGCGTCGCGGCGCCGGCGCACCCTCCGCAGAAAGGAAGCGAGCATGCGCGAGAGAGATCCCCTCGAGCTGTACATGAACACGCTGGTGCCGATGGTGGTCGAACAGACCAATCGCGGCGAACGGGCCTATGACATCTATTCCCGCCTGCTCAAGGAACGGATCATCTTCCTGACCGGGCAGGTCCATGACGAGGTCGCCAGCCTGATCTGCGCCCAGTTGCTGTTCCTCGAATCCGAGAACCCGACCAAGGACATCGCCTTCTACATCAATTCGCCGGGCGGCGTCGTCACCTCGGGCCTCGCCATCTACGACACCATGCAGTATGTCCGCCCGGCGGTGTCCACCGTCTGCATCGGCCAGGCCGCCTCGATGGGCTCGCTGCTGCTGACCGCCGGCGCCGCCGGCAAGCGCTACTCGCTGCCCAACGCCCGCATCATGGTCCACCAGCCCTCCGGCGGCGCCCAGGGTCAGGCCACCGACATCGAAATCCAGGCGCGCGAGATCCTTGCCCTGCGCGCCCGCCTCAACAATATCTATGTTGAACACACCAAGCAGCCGCTCGACGTGATCGAACGGGTGATGGAGCGCGACAAGTTCATGACCGCCGAGGAGGCCCGCGATTTCGGCCTGATCGACGAGGTGGTGACCCGGCGCCCGATCCCCGAGGACAGCGACGCCGCCCCCGCCGCCTGACCGGCCCCGGCGCCCCGTCACCCCGCCCCCTCCTTTCGGGGGGGGGGTGGGTTGATGTTTGTCATTGTCTGGCCGGGCCGGCTGCGGTTAACATACGCCCTGCGGATGCGGGGGGTTGACCCAATGGAGCTTCGATGACCAAGTCCACCAGCGGCGAATCCAAAAGCACGCTTTACTGCTCGTTCTGCGGGAAGAGCCAGCACGAGGTCCGGAAGCTGATCGCCGGCCCGACCGTGTTCATCTGCGACGAATGCGTCGAGCTGTGCATGGACATCATTCGTGAGGAGCACAAGACCCATCTGGTCCGCTCCCGCGACGGGGTGCCGACGCCGAAGGACATCCGTTCCGTCCTCGACGATTACGTCATCGGCCAGGACCACGCCAAGAAGGTGCTGTCGGTCGCCGTCCACAACCACTACAAGCGGTTGCAGCACGGCGCCAAGAGCAACGAGGTCGAACTCGCCAAGTCGAACATCCTGCTGATCGGCCCGACCGGCTGCGGCAAGACCCTGCTGGCGCAGACCCTGGCCCGCATCCTCGACGTGCCCTTCACCATGGCCGACGCCACCACCCTGACCGAGGCGGGCTATGTCGGCGAGGACGTCGAGAACATCATCCTCAAGCTGCTCCAGGCCGCCGAATACAATGTCGAGCGGGCCCAGCGCGGCATCGTCTACATCGACGAGGTCGACAAGATCAGCCGCAAGTCGGACAATCCCTCGATCACCCGCGACGTGTCGGGCGAGGGCGTCCAGCAGGCCCTGCTGAAGATCATGGAAGGCACCGTCGCCTCGGTGCCGCCCCAGGGCGGGCGCAAGCATCCGCAGCAGGAATTCCTCCAGGTCGACACCACCAACATCCTGTTCATCTGCGGCGGCGCCTTCTCCGGGCTCGAAAAGATCATCGGCAGCCGGGGCAAGGGCACCTCGATCGGCTTCGGCGCCGAGGTGCGCGGCCCGGACGAGCGCCGCACCGGCGAGATCCTGCGCGAGGTCGAGCCCGAGGATCTGCTGAAGTTCGGCCTGATCCCCGAATTCGTCGGCCGCCTGCCGGTGCTCGCCACCCTGGAGGATCTCGACGTCGGCGCCCTGATCGAGATCCTGGGCAAGCCGAAGAACGCCCTGGTCAAGCAGTATCAGCGCCTGTTCGAGATCGAGGGCGTCAAGCTGACCTTTACTTCGGATGCCATGGTTGCCATCGCCAAACGGGCGATCAAGCGCAAGACCGGTGCCCGTGGCCTGCGCTCGATCATGGAGGGCATCCTGCTCGACACCATGTTCGACCTGCCCGGCCTCGACGGCGTCGAGGAAGTGGTAATCTCGAAGGAGGTCGTCGACGGCCAGGCAAAG
>JBDLVO010000107.1:0-2569 GCA_039804805.1 Pseudomonadota bacterium | reverse complement strand
AATCAGGCGGTGCGCGACGGGCGGATTCAGCCGGGCCAGCTCGTTCTGCTCGAGGCGATGGGCGGCGGCTTCACCTGGGGCTCCGCCCTGGTGCGGATGTAGCCTGCCGGCGCGGCGGGGCTGCCGCCCCGCGCCCCGCCCGGAGGCGGAGCCTCCGGACCTCCCCTTTTTTCGAGAAGCGGGCCCCGGCGCCAGTCGGGGCGCATCCCTCTGATATTGACGGATTTATCGGAAGGGGATAGGGTCGGCACCAGGATTTGGGCTGGCAGCGGGCGTGACACGGCATGGCGGAAAAAACCATCACCCGGGCGCAGTTGGGCGAAGCGGTCTACCAGGAGGTCGGCCTGTCGCGCAATGAATCGGCCGACCTGCTCGAAGCGGTGCTGGAGGAGATCGCCCAGGCGCTGGCCGAGGGCGAGACGGTCAAGATCTCGTCGTTCGGCAGCTTCTCGGTGCGGGCCAAGGGTCAGCGCATCGGCCGCAATCCCAAGACCGGCGAGGAAGTGCCGATCCTGCCCCGGCGGGTTCTGGTGTTCCGGCCGTCGCAACTGCTGAAGAAACGAATCAATGACGGCGCGTCGGGCGAGGCCGGCGGCAAGGCATGAGCGAAGGCAGCGAGGGGACCGAGCCGCGCCGCGCCGGCAAGTCGGAGGCGGCGTTCCGCACCATCAGCGAAGTCGCCGACGAGCTTGAGGTGCCGCAGCATGTGCTGCGCTTCTGGGAGGGACGCTTTCCTCAGGTTCGCCCGTTGAAGCGTGGCGGCGGCCGGCGCTATTACCGGCCCGAGGACGTCGCCCTGCTGCGGCGGATCCGCGATCTGCTCTACCGCGAGGGCTACACCATCAAGGGGGCGCAGAAGGCCCTGCGCGACGGCGGTTCCGCCGTCAGCGACCTGCCGCCGCTTGATGACGACCATCCCTTTCCGCCCGACGACGACGAGGACGATCTGGCCCCGCCGCCGGTGCTGGCGCCGAGCCTGCCGGAACGGCCGGTACCGGTGACGCCGCGCCCGGCCGCGCCCGCCCCGCTGGCGGCTGCCGTGGTGGCGCCGGTTCCCCCGACGCCGGCGCCGGTGGCGGGGGTCGAACTGGCCCGGTTGCGGCCGGAAACCCGTCAGGCGCTGGGTGAATTGCTCGACGAACTGGAGGAATTGCGCAGTCTGCTGCTGCGGGCGTGAGGCGGTGGCGGGGTGGTGAAAAAGAGCAAAAAAGCCGCTTGCATCGCTCCGGCGGTCTGCCTATAGTTCGCGCCTCTCCCCGGTGGAGTTTACATCGGGATCCCCTCCCGGGCCGGAGTCGCCTGGGAAACAAGGGCGGGGCATCGTCCCCGTCACGGTCGGAGCGTAGCGCAGCCCGGTAGCGCATCAGTCTGGGGGACTGGGGGTCGCAGGTTCGAATCCTGTCGCTCCGACCATTCTAAAGCCCTGAAGCCGCAAGGTTTCGGGGCTTTAGCATATCTGGGGGCGGGGCCTCGTCCCGGGCGGGCTCGCGGCCGGCCCGCGTCCCCTGCCGATATGGCGCGCGAAGCGCGCGGGGCGGCCGTCATTTCAAGTTGGGCGGCACCCGGTGCTTGCTGTCGATCAAGGCGTCGCTGAAACACCAAGCGTAAAAGACGAAGCCACCATCGATGGTTGCCTTGACTATCTTCGAGGCGTCTGGGGTGGAAGATTCGACGTCAAGAAGCTGCAGGGTGACCGGGCCATTCAGGGGAGACGCGGTGACCAGGCTGCGTTCCTGCGGACTGAATGGCCGCTCGAACATTCCGTCCGCGTGGGCGGTGTCGTAACCGTAGCCATGATAGCCGGTAATCAAGGTTATTTTCTTGTTTTGGTCGCTGGCCCATTTGATCGCCTTGGCGAAGAGCTTGCTACCCTGCAGCTTACTGGCGAACGAAGCGACGTTTTCGGCTCCCGACTTGGTCAGGATGCAGTTGTCGTAAAGCCGCAGTTCCCCATCGCTTTCGCTCTTGGGTTCCGATGACGGCTTCGATGGGGCGGGGTCCATTTTCTGGAGCACGCTGACCGGCGGTGCGGGCCGTGCCGTCGGCCCGAATCGGGTCGGGGGCGGCGCATGGGGCCGGGGGGCTGGAGAGGCCGGCGTCTTGGCCTGGGCCGGTGTCGGCTGGCCATACCGGGTCGGGGGTGGCGAATGATGTCTGGCCATGCCTGCCTGTCCCCCCTTGCTCTTTTCCAAGATAGCCGAGCCCTGGGGCCAAGGGCAATCATCGGTTCCCCCCCCCGCCGGAATACGGCGGCGCGGACAGACCCGGCCGCCGTGAAGCGGATCAGAGCACCGGCTTGCCGACCGGCAGCACGTCGCGGCCGAACAGGTCGGCGAGGATGATGTGGGCCATCATGTACCAGGCGAGGCCGGCGCAGACCATCAGCACCCAGCCGGCGGCGTAGGTCGCGGCGGGATAGCCGAAATGGGCGAGGTCGAGCAGGACGAAGCCGGCGACCAGCGCGGTGAAGCAGGCGGCCATCGCCTTGCTGACCCGCAGCGCGCCGACCCACAGGATCAGGCTGAAGGCGGTCCACAGCACCAGGAACCAGCCGACATCGGTGGTCGAG
>JBDLVO010000106.1:0-2768 GCA_039804805.1 Pseudomonadota bacterium | reverse complement strand
CAGGGCGTGCAGGCGGAACACGTTGAGGGCGGCGCCGATGCCGTGGCCGGTGAAATCGAACGAATAGAAACAGATCCGGTCGCCGCCGGGATCGAGACAGCCCCACAGGTCGCCGCCGATCCCGAGCGAGGGCTCGAAGAAGGATTCGACCTCGATCCCCAGCGCGGCGAGGCGGCCATCGATCCGCGCCGGCCGGGGCAGCAGGTCGAACTGCATCGCCCGCGCCGCCGCGATCTCGTCCATCAGGGTGCGCTGTTGCAGGGCGATCCGCTTCAGCAGCGCCTCGCGCTCGATCTGGCTGGTCATCCGCGTCACCGCATAGCGGATCGCCCGCGCCACGGTGCGCTCGGGGTCGTCGCTCTTGACCAGATAATCCTGGGCGCCGCCCTCCAGCGCCGCCTCGGCCAGCCGGGGATCGTCGGTGCCGGTCATGATCACGATCGGCAGGCGGGGGGCGGTCTCGCGGATCCGGGTCACCGTCGCCAGCCCGGCCGAATCCGGCAGGCTGAGATCGAGCAGCACCACGTCGGTCGGCCGGGCGGCGGCCAGATGCGCCACCGCCGCCGCCAGGGTGGCGACATGGCTGACGGCGAAGCTGGGACGGTGACAGCTCATCAGCGCCAGTTCGACCAGCCGGGCGTCGCCCGGCTCGTCCTCGACCAGCAGCACCGCCAGCGACGCCGGTTCGGGGCGGGGCGGGACCATCGTCGCCGGGTCCGGCGCCGGCTCGGGCGCCTCCAGCCAGCCGGCGGACCGGCTGGGCAGGCGGATCAGCCGCCCCTGCCCGGCGGCTGCCGGCAGCGCGGCGGCGGCCTTCCCGGTCGAGTTCATCCCCGCGCTCCCGGCAGGATTAACCAATTGTTCACGATTGCATCCTACGTCAGCCATCACCCCGCCGTCCAGGATTCCCCCGAGGCGGGACGACGGAATCGGAGATGAAAAGCGGCAACGGCGGCGGTATTCTGGCCTTGGTCGGCTGCGGGGGGGATACCCTCGCGGATCGGGCGAATGACGGTGGAAAGGACGACCCGGTGGGCGATCGGGCCAAAGCGGACAATTCCGGCGCCGGAGGCACGGCATCCCCCGGCGGGGTCGACGCCCGGTGCGCCGCGCTCGAGGCCGAGCTTGCCCGCCTCACCGCCCAATGCCGGGCGCTGGGCGACGCCGAGGCTCGCGCCCGCGCCTTCGCCGCCACCGCGGTCGACTGGTTCTGGGAAAGCGACCGCGACTGCCGCTTCGTCTGGGTGTCGGACGGGTTCGAGGCCGTCACCGGCCTGTCTCCCGCCAGCCTGATCGGCCGCCGTCAGATCGACCTCGCCGCCGAGACGGTGGCGGCCGACGAGGAATCCTGGCGCCGCCATGACGCCGACCTCGCCGCCCATCTGCCGTTCCGCGATTTCAAATGCGGCCATCTCGATCCCGAGGGACGGGTGCATTGGGTCAAGGTCAGCGGCATTCCGCGCTTCACCCCCGAGGGCGCGTTCCTCGGCTATTACGGCAGCGGCGCCGACATCACCCCCACCATCCAATCCGCCCATCGCCTCGCTTTGCTGACCCGGGCGGTGGAGCAATGCCCGGCCTCGATCGTCATCACCAACCTTCAGGGCGAAATCGAGTACGTCAACCAGAAGTTCATCGAGGTCACCGGCTATGGGCGCGAAGAGGCGATCGGCCAGAATCCGCGCATCCTCAATTCCCGCTGCAACCCGCCCGGCACCTTCGAGGGGCTGTGGGCGGCGTTGTCGAACGGGCGGCAGTGGGAAGGCGAACTGATCAACCGGCGCAAGGACGGGGCGCTCTATTGGGAATATGCCTCGATCCAGCCGATTTCCGGCCTCGACGGCGAGGTCACCAATTATCTGGCGATCAAATCCGACATCACCGCCCAGAAGCGCAACGAGGCCCGCCTCGCCGCCCTGGTCGAGGAACTGCGCCATTCCAACGAGGATCTCGAACAGTTCGCCTATGTCGCCAGCCACGATCTGCGCCAGCCGCTGCGAATGATCAGCGCCTATCTCGGCCTGCTCGACAAGCGGCTGGCGGCGGCGCTCGACGACGAGACCCGCCAGTTCCTCGGCTTCGCCCTCGACGGCGCCAAGCGGCTCGACCGGATGATCATCGATCTGCTGCATTATTCCCGGATCGGCCGGGTCACCAGCCCGATGAACCCGGTGGCGCTGGCCGAGGTGGTCAAGGACAGCCTGCGCCATCTCGAGGTGGCGGTGACCGAGGCCGGGGCGGTGGTGACGGTCGCCGACGACCTGCCGGTCTGCATCGGCGACCGGTCCGAACTGGTGCGGCTGTTCCAGAACCTGATCGGCAACGCCCTGACCTATGTCCGCCCCGGGGTGGCGCCGCGCATCGCCGTCACCTGCCGCGACGGCGGCACCGAATGGGTGGTGGCGGTGGCCGACAACGGCGTCGGCATCGCCGCCGGCGATCTCGGCCGGGTGTTCGGCATCTTCCAGCGCCTGGTCAGCCGCGAGGCGGTCGAGGGCACCGGCATCGGGCTGGCCATCTGCCGCAAGATCGCCGAGCATCACGGCGGCCGGATCTGGGCCGAATCCGAGCCCGGACGCGGCAGCACCTTTCTGGTCGCCCTGCCCAAGGCGACGGCGGCGGGGCGGGATTGACTTCGCCCGGTCCGGCCGCCACCTTTCCCTCATGATTCTGGTCCATGGCACCACGGTGGCGGTCGCGGGCCGCGGCGTGCTGATCCGCGGCGCCTCGGGTCGCGGCAAATCCGACCTCGCGCTGCGCCTGATCGA
>JBDLVO010000105.1:0-3345 GCA_039804805.1 Pseudomonadota bacterium | reverse complement strand
GTCGCCGGCCTGCTCGAAGCCGAAGGCGTCGCGGTGGTCCAGGGGGCGGCGTTCGGTCTCGAACCCTACTTCCGCATCTCTTACGCCACCTCGACCGAGGCGCTGACCAAGGCGTGCGAGCGGATCGAGCGTTTCTGCGCCAGCCTGAAGTAAAAAGATCGGCGCGAGGCGTGTTTTTGTGAGAGCGGGGCCTGTCCCCGCTCTCTTTTTACGTGTCGGGACCCCAGACCTCGCCCCAGATCTTTTGGATATTTCATCCCCTGATTGGCGGGCGTACATTAAAATATGAATCCGGCGAGGGTGTGGTTCCCGTTCCGGTGTCGGAAAGAGAAGAATCGACGATGCCGTCCTTGGTCAAGGGAAAAAGCTCCCGAGAAGAGCTGGCGGAAAACCTGAATGAGGAACTGCGCAGCGCCAACGAGCAGCTTCAGAACCTCAACGAGGAACTGACCGTCAAGGTCGAGGAACTGACCCGGCTCAACGACGATCTCGACAATCTGATCGCCGCCACCGACATCGGCACCCTGTTTCTCGATTTGTCCGGGCGGATCCGTCGCTTCACCCCGGCGGTGGCCCGCTCGATCGACCTGACCGAGGCCGATATCGGTCGCCGGGTGTTCGACCTCAGGCTCAGCCTCGATTACCCCACTTTCGACGACGATCTTTACGCGGTGCTGGCCGGCGGGCTGCCGGTCGAGCAGGAAGCCTCGATCACCGCCGACGGGCGGGTGATGATGGTGCGGATCCATCCCTATCGCCGCGCCGACCGCGCCCTGGCCGGGGCGGTGGTCACCTTCGTCGACGTCACCCGGCTGACCGCCGCCGAACGCCGTCTTCAGGTCTACATCAATTCGCTGCCGCATCAGGTCGCGGTGGTCGATCACGCCGGCATCATCCGCCTGACCAACGCCGCCTGGAACCGTTTCGCCGCCGAGAATGGCGGCCGGCCCGACCGCATCGGCACCGGGGTCGATTACCTCGATTCCTGCGTCGCCGCCGGGGCGTCCGCCGCCGCCGCCGCCGACGGGCTGCGCGCGGTGCTGCGCGGCGAGCTTCAGTCCTTCACCTGCGAATATCCCTGTCATTCCCCCACCGAGTTCCGCTGGTTCCTGATGAATGTCGCCCCGGTCGAGGGCGGGATCGGCGGGGCGGTGATCAGCCATATCAACATCACCGCCCGCAAACGCGGCGAGGAGGAACTCCGCCTCGCCGCCAGCGTGTTCGAGAACAGCGGCGAGAGCATCGTCATCGCCGACGAGGCCGAACGGATCGTCTCGGTCAACCATGCCTTCAGCGAGATCACCGGCTTCGCCGCCGCCGAGGTGATCGGCCGCAGCCCGCGCGTGCTGCTGTCGGGCCGGCATGACGGGGCGTTCTATCGTGATCTGATCGAGTCCACCCGCGACACCGGCCTGTGGCGCGGCGAGGTGTGGTGCCGGCGCAAGGGCGGCAAGTCGTTTCCGGTGTGGATGACGGTCAGTCTGGTGCGCGGCGAGGACGGGCGGATGAGCCACCTCGTCGGGGTGTTCAGCGACCTGTCGGGCCGCAAGGCGGCCGAGCAGCGTCTGCTTGAAAGCAATGCCGAGCTGGAGCAGTTCGCCTATGTCGCCAGCCACGATCTGCGCGAGCCGCTCAGGATGGTGGCGTCCTATCTCGGCATGATCGAGCGCAAGCTGGGGCCGGGCATCGCCCCCGACCTCAAGGAATATCTCGGCTACGCCGTCGACGGGGCGCGGCGGATGGACGCGCTGATCCTTGATCTGCTCGAATATTCGCGGGTGGGACGCGACGCCCCCCATACCCGCCGCTTCGCCCTGGGCGAGGTGATCGCCCGCGCCGCCGGCAATCTCAAGGTGGCGATCGAGGAATCCGGCGCCGAACTGTTCGTTGCCGGTGGCGAGCTGATCGCCGAGGCCGATGGCGAGGATTGCCTGCGGGTGTTGCAGAACCTGATCGCCAACGCGATCAAATATTGCCCGCCCGACCGCCAGCCCGGGATCTCGATCTCCTGTCGCTCCGAGGGCGAGATGATCGCGGTGTCGGTCGCCGACAACGGCATCGGCATTCCCGACAGCCAGTTCGAACGGATCTTCCGCATGTTCCAGCGCCTGCATGGCCGCCGCGATTACGGCGGCGGCACCGGCATCGGGCTGGCGATCTGCAAGAAGAGCGTCGAGCGGATGGGCGGCGCCATCCGGGTTGCCTCCACCGTCGGGATGGGCTCGACCTTCACCTTCACCCTGCCGGCGGCGGCGGTTTAGGTTTTGATCCGCGCGGGCCTTCCCCGTTATAACGCGGCATGATTCCGATCACCCACCGCATCGCCATCGACGAAAAGGAAGTCGAGGAAACCTTCGTTCGCGCCTCCGGACCGGGCGGCCAGAACGTCAACAAGGTCTCGACGGCGGTGCAATTGCGCTTCGACGTCCGCAATTCCCCCTCGTTGCCCGACCGGGTCAAGGAGCGGATGGCGGCGGTCGCCGGCGGCCGGCTGACCCGCGACGGCGTGCTGGTGCTGGTGGCCCAGGCCCATCGCACCCAGGAGCGCAACCGCGCCGAGGCACTCGACCGTCTGGTGGCGCTGCTGCGCGAGGCCGCCGCCCCGCCGCCGCCGGTGCGGCGGCCGACCAAGCCGACCAAGGGCTCGCAGACCCGCCGCCTCGACAGCAAGAGCAAACACGCCGCCACCAAGCGGCTGCGGTCGCAGCGGCCGGAATAGCCTGTCGTCGGGCTGCCGCCCGCGCGCCTCGCGCGCAATACCGTCAAGCTGCGCGGGCTGCCGCCCGCGGGCCCGCTTGGGGCGATGCCCCAAACCCCCTTTGTTTTTGAAAAAAAGGCGGAGGTCTGGGGGCGCCAGCCTCCAGGCGGGGTGCGGGGCGACAGCCCCGCTGCACCGGCGATGGACATAGGGAGAAGCGAACCACCTTGCGGCTCCGCGCGGCTATGTGTAAAATACACATAGCATGGAAATCGAATTCGACACGGCCAAGGATGCTGCCAACCGGGCAAAGCATGGTCTTTCCTTGGCCTTCGGGGCGCGGGTGTTCGATGACCCCGATGTCCTGATTTTACCGACGATCCGACAGAAAGATGAAGAGGAGCGTCATAAGGCGGTCGGGATGATTGACGGCAAATTGTACACAGCCGTCCATGTGTGGCGAGGGGAAACGGTTCGGTTCATTTCGGTGAGACGGAGTAACGACAGTGAGGAAAGAGCCTATCATTGCGATTGAAGCCGATCCTTCCGACCCGGAAGATCGTTCGGTCAGCGCCGAAGGGCTGGAAAAGGCCCTACAAGGGCGGCGCATCCGGCGGCTGCGGCAGCGGTTGGGCCTAAGCCAGTCG
>JBDLVO010000104.1:0-3890 GCA_039804805.1 Pseudomonadota bacterium | reverse complement strand
GGCCACCCATCTGCCGACGCGGCAGCGGGGGATCGGCTTCGTGTTCCAGCATTACGCCCTGTTCCGCCACATGACCGTCGCCGACAATGTCGGTTTCGGCCTGACGGTGCGGCGCGGTCGCGACAAGCCGGCCAAGGCCGAAATCGCCCGCCGCGTCGCCGAATTGCTCGACCTGGTGCAATTGTCGGGCTTGGCCGGGCGCTATCCCAGTCAATTGTCGGGCGGGCAGCGCCAGCGGGTGGCGCTGGCCCGCGCGCTGGCGGTCGAGCCGCGCTTCCTGCTGCTCGACGAGCCGTTCGGCGCGCTCGATGCCCAGGTGCGCAAGGAACTGCGCCGCTGGCTCAGGCGGCTGCATGACGAACTCGGCCTGACCGGGGTGTTCGTCACCCACGATCAGGAGGAGGCGCTGGAAGTCGCCGACGAGGTGGTGGTGATGAGCCAGGGCCGGATCGAACAGGCCGGCAGCCCGACGGCGATCTACGATTCCCCGGCCAGCCCGTTCGTCTATGGCTTCCTCGGCCATGTCACCGCGCTGCCCTGCGTGGTGGCGGCTGGGGCGACGGTGGTGGCCGGGGTGACGTTGCGGGTCGAGGCGCCGGACGGGGCCGCCACCGCCTTCATCCGGCCGCGCGACGTGCGGATCGCGCCCGCCGGGCCGGAGCGGCCGGCCCAGGCGGTGCTGGGGCAGATCGCCCGGGTCGGGCCGCTGGTCCGCTGCGAAGTGCGGCTGCCCGACGGCACCACCCTCGACGCCGAGGCCGAGCGCGACGGGTTCGAGCCGCTCGGCCTCGCGCGCGGGGCGGCGGTGGCGCTCGGGTTGCGCCGGGTCCATCTGTTCGTCGGCGCCAGCGGCCCCTGGCCGGCCGAGCCGGACTGACCCTCTCGGCGCCGAGCTTTTATGTTGCGCTGCAAGGCGAGGCGGATTATGGTTTTGCAGTGCAGCAAGTGGTGCCGGTTTCGCCGGTGCGCTGCTGTCTTTCCTGGACGTTTCCTCCCTGACCTCGGGCCGCGCGGGTTGCCGCGCGGCCTCTCTTTCTTCGTCCGGGCGGTCAGAACGCGCCGATCGAGGCGCCGTCCCACAGATGGCGCAGCCCCTGCACTCCGGCCCCGAGCAGGATCGCCGCGCTGGCCAGCATCGCCAGCACCAGCAAAGCCAGGCCGAGCCGGTTGTCGATGAAGAAATGGATCAAGGCGAGGTGCCAGCGTTCCAGCCGCGAGCGGTCGCCATAGAGCAGGCGGTCGAGCCGGTCCTTGCGATCGCGCACGCCGGCGGCGGGGGCGGCGGTGGCGGCGACCTTGTCGCGCCACGCCAGCAGGCGGTCGAGCGCCGCCTCGCGGCTGGCCGGCAGCGACAGCATCTCGGCGTTCTTGGCGGCGGTGGCGGCGTGGCGGTGGAGGAACTCGGCGGTGAAGTCGAGATGGGCCAGCCCGGCGGCCGAGCGCGGGGCGTAGATGCAGACCGGCAGCGTGGCGGTGGCGGCCTCGATCACCATGGTGTCGCGCGGGATCTGGCTGCGATAGACCGTGCCGCCGAGCCGGGCGCGGATCAGGTCGCCGATCCGCCGCGCCGTCTTGTCGCGGTCGTGGATGGTGAACAGCACCCCCTGTAGCAGCAGCCCCTTGTTGAGTCCCTCCTGGACGTACTTGATCGAGGGCAGGGTGCGCAGCAGCCCGTCATTGGCGTAGGGGGTGGCGGTGACCGGGATGATCACCGCGTTGGCGGCGGCCAGGGCGTTGAGCGGCAGGATCCCCAGCGCCGGCGGGCAATCGATCACCACATAGTCGCAATCGAGTTCGGCGGCGGCCAGGATCGCGCTGAGGGTGCGCTGGGAATTCTGCAATTCCGACAGCTTCAACTCGATCCCGGCCAGATTGTAGGTCGAGGGGATCACCCGCACCCCCTCGAACGGCGTGGACTGGATCACCTCGCCGACCGGGATGCGGTTAATGAACAGGTCGAACACGCCCTGGCGGACCTTGGGATCGACCCCCAGACTCTTGGTCGAATCCGCCTGGGAATCGAGGTCGATCACCACCACCGACTTGCCGTAGGCGGCAAGGCAGACCGCGAGGTTGGTGCTGGTGGTGGTCTTGGAGATGCCGCCCTTCTGGTTGAAGACCGCCACGACATAGGGTTTGGTCATCGCCGGGTCTTTCCCGGGCGGCGGACGGCGGAGCATGGCCAGCGCATTTCCCTGATCCCCCCGAACGAGAGCGAGCCTGGTCTGCCGGAAGCCGCCGGGATGCGCCCGAGGCCGGCCTTCACCCCCAAACGAAAGCATGGAAGCGGCCGTCACGCAACCGTCGAAGGAACGGAGGCCCGGTTCAGTCCAGCCGCACCCCGGTGCCGCCCAGGCCGCAATAGCCGCCGGGATTGTGGGCGAGATATTGCTGATGATCGGCCTCGGCCCAGAAGAACGGGCCGGCCGGGGCGATCTCGGTGGTGATCCGGCCCCGCCCGGCGCGGTCGAGCGCGGCCTGATAGCGCCGGAGCGAGTCCTGCGCCGCCGCCTGCTGGGCCGGGCTGTCGGTCAGGATCATCGAGCGGTACTGGCTGCCGATATCGGCGCCCTGGCGCATCCCCTGGGTCGGATCGTGGCCTTCCCAGAACCGCCGCAGCAGCCGTTCGTAGCCGATCCGGGCCGGGTCGAACGCCACCAGCACGGTTTCGGCGTGGCCGGTACGGCCGGAGCAGACCTCGGCATAGGTCGGGTTGGCGGTGAAGCCGCCGCAATAGCCGACCGAGGTCGAATGGACCCCGGGCTCGGTCCAGAATAGCCGCTCCGCTCCCCAGAAGCAGCCAAGGGCGAACAGGGCGGTCTCGATGCCGGCGGGGAAGGGCGGCAGCAGCGGGGTGCCGAGCACGGCATGGCGCTCGGGCACCACCATCGCTTCGGCTCGGCCGGGCAGGGCGGTGTCGGCGGTGACCGCCAGGCGGGGGTCGAACGGGGTGGGCATGGCGGGCTCTCCTGGCGGCCGGGCGAAGGGTGCCTCCTGCATATAGGGTGGCGGCCCGAGCCGGCGCAACGACCCCGCCCCCGGAAAAAACCGGGTCAGCGCAGCGACACCGCCGCCAGCCCCAGTGCCGCCACCACCGCCACCACCCCGAGCAGCAGATCGCGCTGGCGGCGGGTGCGCTGGTCCTTTTCGGCGATCCGGCGCTGGAGCCAGCGCAGCGTCACCTCGGTGGCGGCGGCGCCGGCGAAATCGCTGAACACCCCGAGCAGGGCCGAGGGCTCGAACACCCCGTCGTTGAACTCGTGCAGGGTGAAGCGGCACCACTCGCCGTCATATTCGACCTGACAGTCCCAGTTGCGCACTTCCCAGCGGCTGCCGACCCGACGGGTCGGCGTCGCCGCCGGCTCGGGGTGGAACGAGAACTGGAACCCTTCGACGAAGGCTATCCGCGTCTCCGCCATTGTCGTTGTTTCCCCTCCTGCCGCACGGGCCGCCGCGTCGGCCCAAAGCCGCCGCACCCGCCCCATGTAATAATTAATTCATCACGATTGAACAAGTCTTCAAGATATATGTCACCAGTCGGACATCGAACGGAAGCATCTGGTCGATCAAGGGCCGGACCGGGGATCGCCCGGCCGTTTTAGCGGGAGATTTCACGGCCTTGTCTTTGTTGCGCTCCGCTTGTTCCGATCGTCATCAATCCTTCATTTGCCGAGGTGTGCCTTGACTCACCAGGACATGGTCGTCCAAGCCCTCCTGCCCGCCGCCGCCGGTGCCATCGAGGTGCGGCTGGCGCGCGATCCCGACGAGGTCGCCGCCGCGCAGCGAATTCGCTACCGGGTGTTTTACGAGGAAATGGGGGCCAAGCCCACCGCGGAAATGCGGGCGCTCGAACGGGATTTCGACGCCTATGACGCGGTGTGCGATCATCT
>JBDLVO010000103.1:0-4163 GCA_039804805.1 Pseudomonadota bacterium | reverse complement strand
TGAAAGACGACGCCAGCAAATTGGCAAAAATACGAAGATTCCGCGTCCCCTTCGGAGAGGCGCCAGCAGCATAGCCCCTCGGGCGTGATTCTCAAGAGAATGGTGCAAACGGTTGCGACACCACGCCTTTCTACCGTCAATGACGAGAGCCAGGCGGCGAGGCGCCAAATCCCGCCGGGGGCGGCGCGCATCGCCGGGCCCGGATGGGGAGGGCATCGGCCGATGGGACGACGGCCCCGTCGAAGGCGCGGAACCATCCGCCGCCACCAACCAAAACGGCGCCGTCCCCTCCCGGGAACGGCGCCGTCCTGCTGACGTCACCGCCGGACGATCAGAGCGCTTCCCGGTTGGACGGAACCGGAAAGCGTTCTGGAGTCCTTTTATTTTCGAGCGGATTCACGCTCCATGATCTCGCGATCCTTCCGCGATCGGCGCTAGCGGGTCCACCACCCCCGCCGCCGCGGCGCGACCGGCAGCGGCGCCGCCGCCTCGGCCTCGGCCTCGACCGGAGCAGCAGCCTCGACCGCCAGCGGGGCCGGCGCGGCCACCGGAGCCTCGTTCGCCGGGGCCGGCTGCGGTGCCACCACCGGCTCCACCGTCACCGGCGCGGCCTCAACCACCGCTTCCGGCGCGGGCGCGACCGCGTCCGCCTTCTTGCGGGGGGCGCGACGCCGCTTCGGCTTCTCTTCCGCCACCGGTTCGGGCGCCGGCGCCACCGGTTCGGCCTTCTCCGCCTTCTTGCGCGGAGCCCGGCGCCGCTTCGGCTTCTCTTCCGCCGCCGGCTCGGGCGCCGGCTCGGGCGCCGGCTCGGCCACGGCCTCGGCCGCCACCGCTTCCGCCGCCACCGTCGGCGCGGGTTCGGGCTCGCTCACCGGCTCGACCGCGACAGGCGCCTCGGCAACCACCGGCGCGGCCGCAACCACGACCTCTGCGTCGGCCGGAACGGTCTCGGGCTGAGCGGTCTCGGGCGGGACATCTTCCGACGGCGCGGCCTCGGACGGCGCAACCGCGACCGGCTCGCCCTCGGGGGCTTCGCCTTCGCCGAATTCGGATGCGGGCGCCTCGCCCTCGCCGAACTCGTCGCGCCGCCGCCGCCGCCGGCCGCCGCGCCGGCCCCGCCGACGCTTGCGCGGCTGATCGCCCTCGCCGCCTTCGCCGTTTTCGCCGCCGTCGCCGCCGTCGGCCGCCTCGTCCTCGCCGTCCTCGCCGTCCTCGTCGCTCTCGGCGCCGGCATTGTCTTCCTCGGCCGCCTCGTCCTCGGCGGCCGTCACCGGCGACGACACGGACTCGGCGCCGTCCCCGACGCCCTCGCCCATCCCTTCGCCGCCCTTGCGCTTGCGGCGGCGGCGGCGGCGGCGCTTGCCCCCGTTGCCATCACCGTCGGCGCCCTCCTCGCCGCGCGGAGCCTCGGCCTCGGCCTCGATCTCCTCGGCCTCGTCCTCGTCCTCCTCCTCCTCGGCGGTCTCGGCTTCCTCGGCCGACAGGCGGGCAGCCAGATTGTCGTCCATCGTCACCGCGACATGGGCCGGCTCGTCCGTCCGAGCCTCGGCCTTGATCCGGTCCATCCGGAAGGCGGGCGGAATCAGATCGTCATCGCCGGCGAGCTGGACCGCGAAATCGTAGCGGGCCTCGATCGCCGCCAGCGCGGCGCGCTTCTGATTGAGGATGTAGAGCGCGATCGGGGTCGGCACGAACACGGTGACCTCGGACGAGCGGCGGCGGATGCCCTCCTCCTCGATCGCCCGCAGCACATGGACCGCGGCGGATTCGACCGACCGCACCAGCCCGGTGCCGCCGCAATGGCGGCAGGGGACGAAGGTGGTTTCCTGCAGGCTGGGGCGCAGCCGCTGGCGCGACAGTTCGAGCAGGCCGAAGGCGCTGATCTTGCCGACCTGGATGCGGGCGCGGTCGTTCTTCAGCGCCTCCTTGACCCGGCGCTCGACCGCGTGGTTGTTGCGGCTCTCCTCCATGTCGATGAAGTCGATCACGATCAGGCCGGCGAGGTCGCGCAGGCGCAACTGGCGCGCCACCTCGTCGGCGGCCTCCAGATTGGTCTTGAGCGCGGTTTCCTCGATGTGGCGTTCGCGGGTGGCGCGGCCGGAATTGACGTCGATCGCCACCAGCGCCTCGGTCTGGGCGATGACGATATAGCCGCCCGACTTCAACTGCACCACCGGGCTGTGCATCGCGTCGAGCTGGGTCTCGACCTGATAGCGATGGAACAGCGGCATCGTCGGGTCCTTGTAGGGCTGGACCTTCTTGGCGTGGCTGGGGGTCAAGAGCCGCATGTAATCCTTGGCGAGGCGATAGCCCTCGTCGCCATCGACCAGCACCTCGTCGATGTCGCGCGAATAGAGGTCGCGAATCGAGCGCTTGATCAGGCTGGCTTCCTCATAGACCAGGGTGGGGGCGCTGGAGCGCAGGGTCAGCTCGCGCACGCTCTCCCACATCCGGATCAGATATTCGTAATCGCGGCGGATCTCGGTCTTCGAACGCTCGGAACCGGCGGTGCGGATGATCACCGCCATCCCGTCCGGCACGTCGATCTCGTTGGCGATCGCCTTCAGCCGGCGCCGGTCGGTGGCGCTGACGATCTTGCGCGACACCCCGCCGCCCCGGGCGGTGTTGGGCATCAGCACGCAATAGCGCCCGGCCAGCGACAGATAGGTGGTCAGCGCCGCGCCCTTGTTGCCGCGTTCCTCCTTGACCACCTGCACCAGCATGATCTGGCGGCGCTTGATCACTTCCTGGATCTTGTAATTGCGCAGCAGGCGGGCGCGGCGGCGCTCGCTTTCGGCGTCGTCGTCGCCGCCGACGGTCTCGACCGGCTGGGCGCGCTCGCCCTCGGCCCCCTCGGCGGCCTCGCCCTCGACCGGCTCGTCGCGGTCGGCGGCGGCCTCGTGCATCCCCTCGGCGCGCTGGGCGGCGAGCAGGGCCTGACGGTCGGCGACCGGGATCTGGAAATAATCGGGGTGGATCTCGCTGAAGGCGAGGAAGCCATGGCGGTTGCCGCCATATTCGACGAAGGCCGCCTGGAGCGACGGCTCGACGCGCACGACCTTGGCGAGGTAGATGTTCCCCTTCAGCTGGCGCTTGGTGGAAGTTTCGACGTCAAGCTCTTCGAGGCGCGTCCCATTGACCACGACCACCCGGGTCTCCTCCGGGTGGGTGGCATCGATCAACATCCGTTTGACCATTAAATCCATATCTCCGTGGCGCCGCTCGCGGCGCAAGGCGCGCCAGAGGGCTGCTGTCTGATCCGGCGAAACCGTCGCGCCGCCTGGGCGCGTGATCGGTCGGCATGCCGACGAGGCCGGGCCTGTCTGCGGCGGAAACCATCATCATCGGGGGATGAGGAACGGGCGACATGGTCGGCGGCAACCTGATCACGGGCGAGACGCCCGGCTTCGAATTCGAAACTGGCACCGCAGGCCGAAGCCGGGCGTCTCGCCGGGATCGCGTCTCGCGCGAACAGGCGCTCCGCCACCGTCCGCGAACGGACGAACGGACTTTGCGTGCTGATGACGCACTAAAATAGCGGGAGTTAACGCTTTCGACAACGCTCTTGTTGCAACCGGGGCCGGTGGTGGTGGCGCCGTGACGAGGCGCGGGGGAAGACTGTTCGAAATCAAAGACTTTTTTAAATTGAGATCGCGATAATGTCTGCGGTATAGCTGAAGCCGATTTCCGGAGTTCGGCGCTCGCTGACGGGTGGGCATGGTGGGAAAACGGTATGCCACGGGGCCGGTGCTGGCCCTGGCTGCGCTGCTGACGATGGCGGCGGCGGCCCCTTGTGCCGCCGCCACGGCCTCTGGCGCGCGATTGGGTCAACGCGGCGACGGGGTGACCCGTTTCGTCGCCGATCTGTCCGACAAGGTGGCGTTCCAAGTCACCGCGATGAGCGATCCGCACCGGATCGTGATCGACGCCCCCAACCTCGATTGGCAGGGCCCGGCCCGGCTGGCCCAGCCGCGCGGCGCGGTCAACGAGATCCGCGGCGGCAACGGCCGCATCACCCTCGATCTGCGCAAGCCGGCGACGGTCAAGACCAGCTTCCTGATCCCGCCGCGCGACGGCATGGGCTGGCGGCTGGTGGTCGATCTCGACGAAAGCGCCCCGCCGCCCCGTCCAGCCGCCCACCCCGCCCCGCCGCCCCGCCCGGC
>JBDLVO010000102.1:0-5092 GCA_039804805.1 Pseudomonadota bacterium | reverse complement strand
TTCGCCAGGCGGGCCTGTGGGAAGAAGTGAAGGACCGCCTGCACGAGAGCGGCACGGCCCTCTCGGGCGGCCAGCAGCAGCGCCTGTGCATCGGCCGCGCCATTGCCGTCGATCCGGAAGTGATCCTCATGGACGAGCCCTGCTCGGCGCTCGACCCGATCGCCACCGCCAAGGTCGAGGAACTGATCGACGAGCTGCGCGACAATTACACCATCGTCATCGTCACCCATTCGATGCAGCAGGCGGCGCGGGTGTCGCAGCGCACCGCCTTCTTCCATCTCGGCAAGCTGATCGAGGTCGGCGACACCGAGCAGATCTTCACCAATCCGCAACAGCCCTTGACCCAGGGCTACATCACCGGCCGCTTCGGATAACCACAGGGGGCCGCGCATGGAAGAAGTGCATACCGTCAAATCCTACGACGAGGAGCTGGCCCACCTGACCGGGATCATCGCCCGGATGGGGGGGATGGCCGAGGCCCAGTTGACCGCCGGGTTGCAGGCCCTGGCCCGGCGCGACGACGACCTCGCCCAGCGGGTGGTGGCCGGCGACGCCCGCATCGACGAACTTGACCGCGAGGTGCAGAGCTTCGCCGTCCGCCTGCTGGCGCTGCGCCAGCCGATGGCGGTCGATCTGCGCCAGATCGTCGGCGCCCTCAACATCTCGGGCGAGATCGAGCGGGTCGGCGATTATGCCGCCAACCTCGCCAAGCGCGCCCTGGTGCTCAACCGCGCCGGGGTCACCGCGCCGGTCGCCGGGGTGGTGCGGCTGGGCGAGATGGTGCGCGGCCTGCTGAAGGACGTGCTCGACGCCTATCTCGAGAAGGACCTGACCAAGGCGCTCGGGGTGTGGAGCCGCGACGAAGAGGTCGATGCGATGTACAACGCGGTGATGCAGGACCTGATCGCCCTGATGACCGAGGATTCCGGCACCATCGCCGCCGCCACCCACCTGTTGTTCATGGCCAAGAACATCGAACGGATCGGCGACCACGCCACCAACATCGCCGAGGCACTGCATTACCAGATCCTCGGCACCTCGCCGGCCGGTTCGCGGCCGAAGGGAAACACCGTCGGAGGACCGGAATGAGCCAGCGCGACCCCAACCCGGCCGGGCAGGCCAAGCCCCTGATCCTGATCGTCGAGGACGAAGCCTCGCTCGCCACCATGCTGCGCTACAACCTGGAGAAGGAAGGCTTCCGCGTCTGCGAGGCCGGCGACGGCGAGGAGGCGCTGACCCTGGTGGCGGAACGCCGGCCCGATCTGGTGCTGCTCGACTGGATGCTGCCGGCGCTGTCGGGGATCGAGGTCTGCCGCCAGTTGCGGCGCAAACCCGCCACCCGTGACCTGCCGATCATCATGCTGACCGCGCGCGGCGAGGAAAGCGACAAGATCCGCGGCCTCAACACCGGGGCCGACGATTACCTGACCAAGCCGTTCTCGCTGCCCGAACTGATGGCCCGCACCCGCGCCCTGCTGCGCCGGGTCCAGCCGGTGCCGCAGAAGGGGCAACTGGCCTGGGGCGACATCAGCATGGACCTCGCCGCCCACCGCGTCTCCCGCGCCGGCCGGCCGATCCATCTCGGCCCGACCGAGTTCCGCCTGCTGCAATTCTTCCTCCAGCATCCCGGCACGGTGTTCTCGCGCGAGGAACTGCTCGACGCGGTGTGGGGGCCGGACATCTATGTCGAGCCGCGCACGGTGGACGTCCATATCCGCCGCCTGCGCAAGGCGCTCAACTGCGATACCGAAAGCGACATCATCCGCACCGTCCGCGCCGCCGGCTACGCCCTCGACGCCGAATCCGCCGCCTGATTTCCCGGGCTCCGCCCGGACCCGCCAAGGGCCGCAAGGCCCTTGGAACCCCTTGGCTGTCCTTCGGGACCCCGACCACCAAAGGGATCCAAGGGCCTGCGGCCCTTGGCGGGCGCGGGCAGAGCCCGCCTCTTCCTCACGTTCCGCAGAAGGTGCGGTGGGGCGGCGCCCCGGACGGCGGCGGGGCCTGATAGGCCTCCAACCCCGGCCGGGTCCGGTAGGGCTCGGCCAGCACCGCCAGCAGCCGCTCGAACGGCGCCAGATCGCCCGCCTCGGCCGCCGCCAGCGCCTCCTCGACCCGCTGGTTGCGGGGGATGTAGGCCGGATTGTGCCGCCGCATCAGGTCCGCGACCGGAGCGCGGGCGCGCCAGCGTTCGCCCCAGCCCGGCGGCAGCGCCGGATCGGGATCGTCGCTCAGGGCGCGGAAGGTGTTGGTGTAATCGGCGCCGCTCCGCTGCATCCAGTCGAGCAGATCGCCAATCAGCGCCTCGTCGCCGGGTCGCGGCTCGGCCAGACCGAGCTTGCGCCCCATCATCGCCTGATGGCGCGCCGTCACCGTCGCGCCGAACGCCTCGATCACCGCCTCGGCCCGCCCCAGCCCGTCGGGGTCAAGCGGCAGCAGCGCCTCGGCCAGCCGGGCGAGATTCCACTGCGCGCAGGCCATCTGATGGCCGAAGGCATAGCGGCCGGCGGCATCGATCGAACTGAACACCATCGCCGGATGGTAGCGGTCGAGAAAGGCGCAGGGGCCGTAATCGATCGTCTCGCCGGAAATGGTCATGTTGTCGCTGTTCATCACCCCGTGGACGAAGCCGACCCGCATCCAGCCGACCACCAGATCGGCCTGCCGGTCGGCCACCGCCGCGAGAAAGGCCCAGGGCAGGTCGTCGCGGCCGGCAAGGCCGGGATCGTGCCGCGCCACCGCGTAATCGAGCAGCGCCCGCAACTCGGCCGCGCCCCGCCGCGCCGCATATTCGAAGCTGCCGACCCGCAGATGACTGGCGGCGACCCGGGTCAGGATCGCCCCGGCCAGCGGGGTCTGGCGCAGCACCGTCTCGCCGGTCGTCACCACCGCCAGGGCGCGGGTGGTGGGCAGGCCGAGGGCGTGCATCGCCTCGCCGAACAGGTATTCGCGCAGCATCGGCCCGAGCGCGGCGCGACCGTCGCCGCCGCGCGAATAGGGAGTCCGCCCCGCCCCCTTCAATTGGAGATCGACCCGGCCGCCATCGGGACGGAGATGCTCGCCGAGCAGGATCGCGCGGCCGTCGCCGAGAACGTTGAAATAACCGAACTGGTGGCCGGCATAGGCCTGGGCCAGCGGCTCGGCCCCCTCGGGCAGACGATTGCCGGCGAACAGCGGGGCGGCCTCCGCCGCCGCGCCGAGGGCGGGGTCGAGCCCCAGTTCGGCGGCGAGGGCGCGGTTGAACAGCACCAGACGCGGCGCCGCGACCGGGCTCGGCCCGATCCGGGTGTAAAGTGTGGGCGGCAGGCGGCCATAGCTGTTGTCGAAGCGCCAGCAAGGCTGCGGCATCACAGGGCTCCCGTGTCTGCTTTTCAGACTTAGTCTAATGCCAAACACTGCCGAATGCCAGCAGCGAGCCGGGCCGGCCGCCAAGATCGTTCAGCCGGGGCCGTCGCTGGCCGCCGCCAATAACGGCACGATCAGATCGCTGATCGGCGTCGGCAGGCCATGGCACCGGCCATAACGCTGCACCACCCCGTTGCGGATGTCCCATTCGAGCGGGCGGCCGGCCTGCCGGTCGGCGAGGATCGACGTGCCCATGTCGGCCGGGAACGCCTGAAACTGGGCGAGGATCTCCGACACCACTTCGTCGTCCAGGACCGCCCCCTCGGCGCGGGCGACCGCCAGGCACTCCCGCAGATAAGCGAGCGCCAGCCCGGCGATGTCGGGGCGGGAGAACATACCGGCGCGGCGCCCCGCCAGCACCATCAAACCCGCCACCGCGTTCTGGAGCAGCTTGCGCCAGGCCAGGGAGGTGAAATCGGCGGCTTCGGCGACCTCGACCGCGCAGCGCGTCCCCTGCAACGCCGCCAGCACCACGCCGGTCATCGGCGTCCTGGGCAGGGTGAGGCGGGGTTTTCCGCGCAGCCGGACCGAACCGTCCGCCTCGCGTTGGGCGGGGAACCACACCACCGCGGGCAGCACGGGGCAACCGGGCAGGTAGGGCGCGATCCGCCTTGTCTGCTCGACACCGTTCTGCAGCACGCAGACCACGGTCCGCGCGTCGCACAAGGCGGCCAGCCACGGCGCCGCCGCCTCGATCTGGGTGGCCTTCACCGCGACGAAGACCAACTCGGCCTTGGGCCCGATCGCGGCCGGATCGGTCCGCACCGGACCGGGGACAAGGATGGCGCCGCCATCGAAGCGCAAGCACAGCGACGGCCGTGGCGAGCGGCCGCAGATCGTCGGGGTGCGGCCGACCTCGTGCAGCGCGGCGGCGATGGTGGTGCCGATGGCGCCCGGACCGACGAGGGCGATGGTGGGGCTTGCGGACATCGTCGGGATCCTTTCTTGTCCGTGTCACCGGCGGCGGGGCAGAGATGGCCGCAGCATCAGCACCAGCGGCAGGATCAGGGCGGCGGTCGCCGCCGTGGCCAGCACGCCGACCGTCTGATTGGCGTGGTCGGCCACCGCGCCGTACAGGATCGGCGCGATCCCGCCCGAGCCGATGACGCAGGTGTAGAAGATCGCGAAGGCCCGGCCCCGGTCGCCCCGGGCAAGCTCCGGCACGCTGCCGTAGAGTACCGAGGAGGTGCCGTTCAGCACGAGGCCAAGCACAGGCAGCAGGACCAGCGTCGGCAGCAGCGGGGTGACCAGCGTCACCGCGATCAGCACCGCCGTGGCGGCTTCGGTCGCCAGGACGCTGCCGACCACGCCCAGCCGCTCGCCGAGCCAGGCGCAACTCGCCTTGCCGAAGGCCCCGCCGATGAACAACAGGGCGAGGGCGGCGCCAACCATCGGCGTGTCCCCGCCCCGCTGCTGGATCAGGAAGGGCAGGAACAGCAGATAGCCCATCCGGGTCGCCGTATCGAGCGCCCCGATCGTCGCGAGGATCGGAAAGCCGCCACGGCCACCGCCGCAAGCCGCCTTGTGCGGAGCGGTCCTGGCGACGGAAACCGCCGGGACCAGCCCACCGAGAACGACCGCCAGCCCGAACCCCAGCGCCGCCAGCGCCGCCAGCACCGATTGCCAGCCGAGCAACGGCAGCAGCAGCGCGATCAGCGCCGGCAACGCGGCTTTGCCGAGATCGCCGGAA
>JBDLVO010000101.1:0-4215 GCA_039804805.1 Pseudomonadota bacterium | reverse complement strand
CTTGCGGCCCTTGGCGGGTGCGGCCGAAGCGCGCGCTTGCCCGTGCCCGCTTATTCCCCCTGATACAGCCGATAGCGCGCCAGCCAGTGGGCGTAGGGCGCCGGCAGCACCCAGGACGGCCGTTCGACCCCCAGCGCCTGGGCGAGGCGGTAGGGGTAATGCGGATCGGCCAGCATGGCGCGGCCGATCATCACCAGATCGATCTGGCCCTGGGCCACCACCCGTTCGGCGATCGCGGGGGATTCGAGCCCCCAGGCCGAGGCGACCGGCAGGCCGGTTTCGGCCCGCACCCGGCCGGCGATCGGGGCGAGGAATCCCGGCGCCCACGGAATCGAGGCCTCGGGGGTGGAAAAGCCGACGCTGACGCTGAGCAGGTCGAGGCCGCGCTGGCGGAAGCCCTGGGCCAGCGTGATCGAATCGGCCAGGGTCCGCTCGTCGTTGCCGTCATATTCGATCACCCCGAAGCGGGCGGTCAGCGGCAGCCGCTCCGGCCACACCGCCCGCACCGCCTCCAGCGTCTCGAACAGGAAGCGCGAGCGCCCGGCGAGATCGCCGCCATAGGAGTCGGTGCGATGGTTCGAATGGGGCGAGAAGAAGCTCTGGCCGAGATAGCCGTGGGCGAAATGCAGTTCCAGCCATTCGAATCCGGCATCGCGGGCGCGGCGGGCGGCGGCGACGAAATCGGCCCGCACCCGGGCGATGTCGTCGAGATCCATCGCGCGCGGCACCCGGGGCAGGTTGGCGCCGAACGCCACCGCCGAGGGGGCGATGATCGGCCAGGCGCGCGGGTCGTCGGCGGGAATGTGGTCGTCGCCCTCCCACGGCCGGTTGGCGCTGGCCTTGCGGCCGGCATGGCCGATCTGGATCCCCGGCACCGCGCCGGCTTCCTTGATCTGGGCGGCGATGCGGGCCAGGCCCTCGGCCTGGGCGTCGTTCCACAGGCCGAGGCAGGCCGGGCTGATCCGGCCCTCGGGCGCCACCGCGGTGGCCTCGACGATCACCAGCCCGGCACCGCCGCGGGCGAGGCCGGCGTAATGGGCCCAGTGCCAGTCGTTGCTGAGGCCGTCGCTGGCGCTGTACTGGCACATCGGCGGCACCGCGACGCGATTGCGCAGGGTGACGCCTTTCAGGGTGAAGGAGGAAAACAGAGCCGACATACGGTTTCTCCCAGGGCTGGGGACCGGGCTGCCGGCGGGGGGGCTGGCGCCGTCCCGGTCGCGGATCGCGGCGGACGGCGCCGCGAGGGTCAGGCGGCGAGGGCGCCGGCCAGCAGCACCCGCAACGCTTCCTCGACGTCGGTGCGCCGCATCAGCGACTCGCCGATCAGGAAGCGCCGCACCCCGACATCGGCCATCCGCTTGAGGTCGGCCGGGCTTTCGAGCCCGCTTTCCGAGATGGCGACCCGGTCGGGCGGCAGCAGCGGCACCAGCCGCTCGGTGGTGGCGATGTCGGTGCGCATCACCTTGAGGTCGCGGTTGTTGATGCCGATCAGCGGCGAGCGCAGCTTCAGCGCCCGGTCCAGTTCGGCCTCGTCGTGGACCTCGAGGATCACGTCCATGCCGTAGCCGAGCGCGATCGATTCCATCTGGGCGAGATCGTCGTCGGTCAGCGCGGCGACGATCAGCAGCACGCAATCGGCGCCCAGCGCGCGGGCCTCGACCACCTGATAGGGATCGACCAGGAAATCCTTGCGCAGCGCCGGCAGGTCGCAGGCGGAACGGGCGGCGCCGAGATCGGCGTCGCTGCCCTGGAAGAAGCGGGTGTCGGTCAGCACCGACAGGCAGGCGGCGCCGCCGCGCTGATAGGCGCGGGCGATCTGGGCCGGCTGGAAATTGGGGCGGATCACCCCGGCCGAGGGCGAGGCCTTCTTGATCTCGGCGATCACGCCGAAGCCGCCCGCCGCGACCTTGTCGGTCAGCGCCTGGGCGAAGCCGCGCGGCGGGGCCTGATCCTTGGCCCGGTTCAGCAATTCCTGGATCGGGCGGTGGTTTTTGTGTTCGGCGACCAGCTTGCGCTTTTCCGCGCAGATCCGGTCGAGAATGGTGGGCAATGCGGACATGGTGTCAGGAAATCCGGTTGGTGATCGCGATCAGGCGATCGAGGGAGGCGGCGGCGGCGCCGCTGTCGATGGCATGCTCGGCCAGCCGGGCGGCGGCGGCGAGATCCCCGGCCCGGCCCGCCACCACCAGCGCGGCGGCGGCGTTGAGCACGACGATGTCGCGATAGGCGCCGGGCGCGCCGCCAAGCAGGGCCCGCAGCGCCTGGGCGTTGGCGGCGGCGTCGCCGCCCTTCAGCGCCGCGGCGTCGGCGCGGGGCAGGCCGGCCTGGTCCGGGGTGACGGTGAAGCGGTGGACCCGGCCGTCACGCAGTTCAGCCACCGTGCTCGGGCCGGTGGTGGTCAGTTCGTCGAGCCCGTCGCTGCCATGCACCACCCAGGCCCGTTCCGAGCCGAGCCGGCCCAGCACCTCGGCCAGCGGCTCGACCCAGCGTTCGGCGAACACCCCGATCACCTGGAACCGGGTGTTGGCCGGGTTGGCCAGCGGCCCGAGCAGGTTGAACAGGGTGCGGGTGCCGAGTTCGACCCGGGGGCCGGCAACGTGGCGCATCGCGCTGTGATGGCGCGGCGCCATCAGGAAGCCGATATGGTTGGTGACGAGCGATTCCTGGACCAAGGCGAGGTCGGCGTCGAGATTGACCCCGAGCGCCGCCAGCACGTCGGCCGAGCCCGATTTCGACGACAAGGCGCGGTTGCCGTGCTTGGCCACCGGCACGCCGCAGCCGGCGACGACGAAGGCGGCGGCGGTCGAGATATTGTAGGTGCCCGAGCCGTCGCCGCCGGTGCCGCAGGTGTCGATCGCGTCGGCCGGGGCCTCGACCGGCAGCGACTTGGCCCGCATGATGCGGGCGGCACCGGTGATTTCCGCCACCGTCTCGCCGCGCACCCGGAGCGCCATCAGCAGGCCGCCGATCTGGGCCGGGGTCGCCTCGCCCGACATGATCTCGGCGAACACCGCCTCGGCCTCGGCCTCGGACAGGCTCTCGCCCAGGGCGACCCGCGCCAGCAGCGGCTTGATCACGCCGACTGCGCTCATCTCAGGCCGCCACCCCGGGGGCGACCGGGCGGCCGGTGGCGTAATCGAGGAAATTGCGCAGCATCTGGTGGCCGTGCTCGGTCTCGATGCTCTCGGGGTGGAACTGCACCCCCCAGATCGGCAGGCTGCGGTGGGCGAGGCCCATCACCAGCCCGTCCTCGCTCCAGGCCGAGACGTGCAGGTCGGCGGGGAAGCTCGACCGCTCGACCACCAGCGAATGGTAGCGGGTGGCGCGGAACGGCGAGGGCAGGCCGGCGAACACCCCCGAGCCGTCATGCTGGATCGCGCAGATCTTGCCGTGCAGCGGCTGCGGCGCCCGCACCACCTTGCCGCCGAAGGCCTGACCGATCGATTGATGGCCGAGGCAGACCCCGAACAGCGGCACCCCGGCCTGCGCGGCGGCGGCGATCAGATCGAGGCAGATGCCGGCGCGGTCGGGATCGCACGGGCCGGGCGAAATCACGATCCCCTGCGGCGCCAGCGCCAGCGCCTCGGCCACCGTCAGGGCGTCGTTGCGGCGGACTTCGACCTCGGCGCCCAGTTCGCCGAGGTAATGCCACAGGTTATAGGTGAAACTGTCGTAATTATCGATCAGAAGAAACAAACCAGCCTCCAACCTGCTGATAAGCAACGACTTTTGTTTTCTGCATCGTGACTGTTACCCGGTTTCTTACCCGGAAAAATCACCGCTTGGCGAGGAACCGCTACGGACCGGGGCGAACTGCGGTGTCAAAATAGCCCGATCCCAACTCAGGTGAAAGCTCGAATGCCGACCGATGGGGCCGCATCGCGGCCCCATCGAAGAGGGGGAAGTTATATCTCGAAAGCCACATTGGCCGCCGGCTTGGTCAGGGTCAGGTCGAGGCTGCCGGAGAGGCCAGAGGCGGTGATGGTGTCGGCACCGACGCCGCCCAGCGGGGTGACGATCAGCGCGCCGTCCGCATAGGCCGCGGTGACCAACCCGGTGGTGCTGGCGAAGGTCAGGGCGGCGGGCGGGGCGGCTTCGCCACCATCGGCGTCCGTGAAGGCGAGCGGAATCCGGCGTGGTTCGTTGTTGGGGATCAAGACGGGCATGGCAGGGTCTCCTGTCAGGATTGAGCCGGGTCGGCAGGACCATCCTGCG
>JBDLVO010000100.1:0-2976 GCA_039804805.1 Pseudomonadota bacterium | reverse complement strand
GCGCCTCCCCGCTATAATAACAGGGGAGGATTCATGCCCGGCCGCGACTTGTCACGACTGACCCCGTTCCTGCTGCTGTTGGCCGTGCTGACGGCGCCCCCGGTCCAGGCCGCCCCGGCCGAGGGCAGTGGCTTGCCCTTGCCGCGCTTCGTCTCGCTGCGCGCCGACGAGGTCAACCTGCGCACCGGCCCCGGCACGCGCTATCCGATCGAATGGATCTATTCGCGCAAGGATCTGCCGGTCGAGGTGGTGGCCGAATTCGAGACCTGGCGCAAGATCCGCGACTGGCAGGGCAGCGAGGGCTGGGTACTCCAGACCATGCTGTCGAGCCGGCGGATGATGGTGGTGATCGGCGGCCCGCATCCGCTGCGCGCCTCGGATTCGGATTCGGCCGAAGCGGTGGCGATGGTCGAGGCCGGCGTGCTCGGCCGCCTGCTGCAATGCCCCCGCAACCGCGATTACTGCCGGGCCGAGTTCGGCCGCACCCAGGGCTGGCTGCGCCGCGACGAGATCTGGGGCGTCTACAAGGGCGAGTGGATCGAATAGACGCCGCCCCGCCTACAGCAGGCTGATCAGCGAGCGGATCTGACGCTCGCGGATGTCGTCGGCGATTTCCTGCTGGCTGATCATCCGGCCGCCGCCGTAATTGGCGATGGTGACGCGGTGGACCTGGGCGAACGAGCCGGCGCCGCCCTCGTCCCAGTCATCAAGGCGCGGGCTGCCGTCGAAGGTGACGACCCGGCGGGGGCGGCTGGCGTTGCGGCGGACGGCGAAGGTCGCCTCGGTCACCACCACATAGATGTTGTCGGCGACGAACTGGCCGGCGATCGCGCCCAGCGTCGCCCCGGCCGCCAGCCCCATCGCCGCGCCGCCGGCCGCGCCGCCGGGGCCGCCCTGGGTGGCGTTGATCCCGGCCCCCGCTCCGGCGCCGCCGACCGCGCCGAACACGGCGAACTGGGTCATCATGTCGCGGTCGAATTGCTGGCTGCGCACCACGTTGAGATCGACCTTGAGACCGAAATCGATCCCGTCCGAACGCTGGTAGCCCTTGGCGAGGTAGCCCTGGAGGATGCGTTCGCGCACCGAATCGAGATCCCAGGCGGAATCGCCCGACAGGTTGCGCACCGACAGCTTGAGCCGGCGGTTGGGGAAGAGGGCCGCGTCGGTGAACACCGAGCCGTCGGCCCGCATCCCGTACATCCGCTCGCCCTTGGCATCGACCACCATGTCGCCGACATTGCCGCGCCGGCAGGCGCCGAGCAGCCCGGCCAACCCCAGGAGGGCGAATTCGCGCCGGCCCAGTCCCATCCTCATTCTCCCCGCAACGCCTGATCGAGAAAACGTTTGGCCTCGGCGTAATGGACCGCGAAATTCAGCCCCGGCATCGGCACCGCGACCTTGTCGCCGTCGGGGCCGGCCGCCTTCATCATCGCGCCGAAGGTGGCGATGCCGACCACCTTGTCGCCGGCGAACAGCGGCCCGCCGGAATTGCCGGGATTGATCGCCGCGTCGGTCTGGACATAGAGGATCTCGGCCCCGCCGCCCTGGTCGGCCTCGGGCTTCAGCCGGCGCACCGCGCTGACCACGCCGCGGCTGATCGAGAACAGATGCTTCTGCGGATGGCCGATTGCGTCGATCCGCTCGCCCGGGGGCAGGCTGGTGCCGGCATAAAAGGCGACCGGCCGGCCCCGGTCCTGCACCTTGACCAGGGCGAGGTCGAGCCGGGGATCCTTGGCGATCACCTGCCCGAAGGTCTCGCGGCGGTCGTAGGTGCGCAGATCGACGATCGCGCTGTTCCGGACCACATGCCAGTTGGTCATCACGATTTCCGGGCGGACATAGAAGCCGCTGCCCATCCCCTCGGGGGTGTAGATCGCCACCACGCTGGCGAAACGGGGATCGTCGAGCGGACGGGCATCGTATTTCTCGGCGGCGGCGCGGGCCAGCGTCGCGCTGCGCTCGCGGGCGATGCCGTCGAGCAAGGCGGCGGTCGAGCCGATCGGCCGGGTCGGCCCGCCGGCGGCCAGCGCCCGGTCGAGCAACTGCGACAGCGGCACCACCACCGGCGCCCGCTCCCAATCGACCACCCGCCGCTCGGTCAGGAAGCTGTCGGCCAGACTGGCCTGGGCCGGGTCGGACGGATCGACGTCATAGGCGACCGAGAAGCCGTCGCGTTCGACCACATCGAATGTCGAGGTCAGCTGGGTGCCGGCGACCCGGTCGATCAGGGTGTAATGCACCGTCAGGGTCTTGGTGGCGTCGATCTCGGCGACGCGGAAGCTGTAGGCGCCATAGACCGGCTGTTCGAGGAAGTGGGGGGTGGTCAGCGCCTTGCGCTGGGCCTCCTCGTAGCGCATCAGCAGGGTCTGGTCGCCCGGGCGGCGCTCGATCCGGACCGAGGCGACGTCGAGCGCCTTGACCGCGCGCAGATAGGCCGGGTTGTCGATCCGGTTGACCGACATCACCTTGCGCGATCCCTGCTCACGCAGGTTGCGAACCCGCCGGCTGGCCTTGGCCAAAGCGACGTCGAACAGGATCACGAACCGCCCGGTTTCCGCCACCGGCCCGGTCAGCGTCGCCCCCAATTCGTGCGGGGTGGCGTCGATCGGCAGGTCGATGCCAACCGAGAAGGGGAAATCGAGTTCGCCATCGTCGCGCCGCTGCCGCTGCGATGGCATCTCCGCCAGGGCCATGCGGGCGATGTCGGGGGAATCCACCCCGGCGGCGCGGGCGGCCTCGACCAGCCCGCGCAGGTCGGGCTCCTCCGCCGCCAGGGCCGTGCCGGCCAGCATCAGACCGGCCACCACCAGTCCGGCCCGGCCGAGCCGCGCGAGTAACGGGAGGGAACGAGGAATGGGGCGGTGCCGGGCTTGCATCTCGCCCCCATCCTAAATAACGACGGGCTTCCTTGCCAAGAGCGGGACAACCGAAAGCGGGCTGCCGCCCGCACCCGCTCGGGGAGCGGGGCTCCCCGAA
>JBDLVO010000099.1:0-6697 GCA_039804805.1 Pseudomonadota bacterium | reverse complement strand
CGCAGCACGGGCAGGCGACGTCCTTCCAGGTCGGATGATGGGCGAGCGGGTTGCCGGGGGTGTCGAAGCCGACATCCTCGGGCAGCCGCACCGGCAGGTCGGATTCCGGCACCGGCACCGCGCCGCACTGGTCGCAATGGACGATCGGAATCGGGCAGCCCCAGTAGCGCTGGCGCGATACGCCCCAGTCGCGCAGGCGGTAGCTGACGGTGCCGGCGCCGATGCCGAGCTGTTCGATCCGGGCGATCGCCGCCGTCTTGGCCTCCTCGACCGGCAGGCCGTCGAGAAAGCCGGAATTGATCAGCACGCCGTCGCCGGTATAGGCGGTGCCGGACGCGATCTGGGCCGCCACCGCCTCGCGCTCGCTGGCCGGCTCGACCACCTGGGTATGGCCGAGGTCGTATTTGGTGGCGAAATCGAGGTCGCGCTGGTCATGGGCGGGGCAGCCGAAGATCGCCCCGGTGCCGTATTCCATCAGCACGAAATTGGCGACATGGATCGGCAGGGTGCGGCCGGGCTCGAACGGGTGCAGCGCCTTGAGGCCGGTGTCGAAGCCCTTCTTCTCGGCGGTCTCGATCGCCGCTTCCGAGGTGCCCATCCGGTTGCATTCGGCGATGAACGCGGCCAGGGCCGGGTTGTCGCGCGCCAGTTCGGCCGCCAGCGGATGGTTGGCGGCGATGGCGACGAAGCGGGCGCCGAACAGGGTGTCGGGCCGGGTGGTGAAGATCTCGATCCCGTCGGCGCGGCCCGCCACCTGGAAGGTCAGCCGGGCGCCCTCGGAGCGGCCGATCCAGTTCTCCTGCATCAGCCGCACCCGCTCGGGCCAGCGTTCCAGCGTCTGGAGCGAATCGAGCAGGTCCTGGGCGTAGGCGGTGATCTTGAGGAACCATTGCGACAGCAGGCGCTTTTCGACCAGCGCGCCCGAGCGCCAGCCGCGGCCGTCGATCACCTGCTCGTTGGCCAGCACGGTATGCTCGACCGGATCCCAATTGACCCAGGATTCCTTGCGGTAGACCAGCCCGGCCTTGAGGAAATCCAGGAACATCTTCTGTTCGTGGCGGTAGTATTCCGGCTCGCAGGTGGCGACCTCGCGGGTCCAGTCGTAGGACAGGCCCATCGACTTCAACTGCGCGCGCATCGCCGCGATGTTGTCGCGGGTCCATTGGGCGGGGTGGACGCCGTGCTGGATCGCCGCGTTCTCCGCCGGCAGGCCGAAGGCGTCCCAGCCCATCGGATGCAGCACGTCGTAGCCACGCGCCCGCTTGACCCGGGCCACCACGTCGCCCAGGGTGTAGTTGCGGACGTGCCCCATGTGAATCCGCCCCGACGGATAGGGGAACATCTCAAGGACGTAGTATTTCGGCCGGTCGGAGGCGGACGGAGCGGCGAAGCAGTCGCGCTCTTCCCACACCTTTTGCCAGTGGGCCTCGGTTTCCTTGACGTTGTAGCGGTCGGTACTCGTGCGGTCGGGGCGCGACATTTTCGTCGTCTGTCTTTCTTCGGGTTCGAGGAGTGAACTATTCCTGGGAGGCCAGGCGGAGCTGGCGGGCCCGGGTCAGGATCGCGTTTTCGAGGTCGGCGGCCATGCGCGGATCGACGCGGACATCGACCCAGGTGCCGGAGGCGTCGCGTCCCTGCTTGAACAGCGCCACCTTGACCCCGTCGGCGCGCAAGGTACGGTCCATGATGAACACGTTGACCTTGTAGCGCTCGTTGGGGGTCTCGGGCAGCTGGTACCAATCGGTGATGATGGTGCCGCCGAAGGCGTCGGCCGAGGTGATCGGCATGAAGGCGATGGTGTCGAGCGAGGCCCGCCACAGGAAGGCGTTGACGCCGATGCCGGCGCCGCCGCCGCCGTTGTTGTCCTTGGTCTTGCCGAGCAGGCCCTCGGGGCCGAAGATCGATTCCTGTTTCTCGTTGGACATGCGGGGCGCGCTGTCGCCCTTTTCCCGGGTCGGATAGACCGCCTGGGCGCTGTCGCAGGCCGAGAGCAGCAGGCTGGTCAGCAAGGCGGCAGGAACGGCGAGGCGAACCGCGTCTTTGGATCTGATCATGTCGGGCCTTACATCACCGCCGCGCGACCGGCCGCGCGGCCATTTGGGCAAACCGGAACCGTCGCGGCCAGGGCCCCGCTTGGTCGGGGCCGCGCCCGGAGCGCCCGCAGGATGCACCGAGACCCGCCCGCGCGGCAAGGGTCAAAAGGGTCGGGGCCGGACGGTCAGGGGCGGTCGCCGGCGAGATGGCGCAGCCCGGACTGGAGATAGTCCCAGCCGGTGACCAGGGTCAGCACCGCCGCGACCGACAGGCCGATCTCGCCGATGGTCTGGGTCGGCAGCACCGGCAGGGCGTCGCCGACCAGCAGCACCGGGATCGCCACCATCTGGATGCCGGTCTTCCATTTGGCCAGCCGGCTGACCGGCAGGCCGACCCGCACCTCGGCCAGGAATTCGCGCAGGCCCGACACCATGATCTCGCGCAGCACGATCACCAGCCCCGACAGGATCGACAGATCGTCGACGCGGTGGAACGCCACCAGCAGGAACAGCACCGACACCACCAGCAGCTTGTCGGCGATCGGATCGAGGAAGCGGCCGAAGGCCGACACCTGATTGCGCGAGCGGGCGACATAGCCGTCGAACCAGTCGGTGATCGCGGCGGCGACGAACAGCGCACAGGCGACCCAGCGGGCCCCCGGGCCATCGACGTAGAACAGCGCGACGATCACCGGGATCACCAGGATGCGCGACAGGGTCAGTAGATTGGGAAGGGTGGTCACCATCGGTCCATGTCCGTCTCGCCCGCAGCCCCGCCGGAACCGGCCTGCCACACAGCGCGGGGATACTAGCCCGGTTGTTTCCCCCTGTCACGACCACCACGGCGGAAAATTCCCGATTTCCCCGCTTGGGCGGACTCAGCCCCCGTCCTCGGGATGGAAGAAGGCTTGCAGGGCGCGGGCGATGGCGTGGTTGATGCCCTCGACCGCCGCCAGTTCCTCCAGGCTGGCCTCGGCCACCGCGCGGGGCGAGCCGAAATGGGTCAGCAGCGCCTTCTTGCGTTTGGCGCCGATGCCGGGGACGTCGTCGAGCGTCGAGCGGGTCAGCCCCTGGCTGCGGCGGGCGCGGTGGGTGCCGATGGCGAAGCGGTGGGCCTCGTCGCGCAGGCGCTGGAGGAAATACAGCACCGGATCGCGCGGCGGCAGGTCGAACGGCGCGCGCCCGGGCAGGAAGAAGCGCTCGCGCCCGGCGTCGCGGTCGGGGCCCTTGGCGATGCCGACGATGGCGAGGTCGTCGATGCCGAGGTCGTCGAGCACCGCCTGGACACTGGCGAGCTGGCCGGCGCCGCCATCGATCAGGATCAGATCGGGCCAGTGGCCGAGGGCGCGGTCGGGGTCCTCGCGCTGGGCCCGCGCCAGCCGGCGGGTCAGCACCTCGCGCATCATCGCGAAATCGTCGCCCGGGGTCAGGCCGGCCGAGCGGATGGTGTATTTGCGCCAGGCCGATTTCAGCAGGCCCTCGGGGCCGGCGACGATCATCGCCCCGACCGCGTCGCTGCCCTGGATGTGGCTGTTGTCGTAGACCTCGATCCGCCGGGGCGGGGATTCGAGGCCGAACAGCGCGCCGACCCCGGCCAGCAGCTTCTGCCACGCCCCGCTCTCGGCGAGGCGGCGGGCCAGGGCGTCGCGGGCATTGTCGGCGGCGTGCCCGACCAGCCGCGTGCGGTCGCCGCGCTGCGGCACCTGGAGGCGGACCTTGCGCCCGGCCTTCTCGCTCAAGGCCGCGGCGACGATCCCCGGCTCGGCCGGGGCGAGGTTGAGCAGGATCTCGGGCGGCGGCGGCCGGTCGGCGTAGAACTGGCCGAGGAAGGCGGCCAGCACCGCCGGGGCCTCCTCGTCGCGGCCGTGCTGGGGGAAATAGGCGCGGTTGCCGCAATGGCAGCCGGCCCGGTAGAACACCACCTGGACCGAACTGGCGCCGCCCTCCTGGTGGATGGCGATCACGTCGGCCTCCTCCAGCCCCTCGGCGGCGCTGTCGGGGGCGGCCTGGACCCGCGCCAGCGCCCGCAGCCGGTCGCGCAGCACCGCCGCTTCCTCGAATTCCAGCGCTTCGCTCGCCGCCTCCATCCGCGCCGCGAGGTCGTGGCGGATGCGCTGGCTGTGGCCGGACAGGAAGGCGCGCGCGCCCTCGACCAGCGCGGCATAGGCCTCGGGGCCGATCCGGCCGGCGCAGGGGGCGCTGCACCGCTTGATCTGGTGCAGCAGGCAGGGGCGGGTGCGGCTGGCGAACACCGCGTCGGTGCAGGATCTGAGCAGGAAGGCGCGTTGCAGCGCGGCCAGGCTGTGATTGACCGCGGCGGCCGAGGCGAACGGGCCGAAATACTGGCCGGGGCGGGTGCGGGCGCCGCGATGCTTGATCACCTGCGGCCAGTCATGGTCGGCGGTGATCAGGATGTGGGGGAAACTCTTGTCATCCTTCAGCAGGATGTTGTAGCGCGGCCCGAGCGACTTGATCAGGGTGCTTTCCAGCAACAGCGCCTCGACCTCGCTGCGGGTGGTCACCACCTCCATCGCCACCGTTTCCGAGATCATCCGCTGGATGCGCAGGGTCTGGCGCTCGGGGTGGGTGTAGGCCACCACCCGCTTCTTGAGGTTCTTGGCCTTGCCGACATAGAGCACCGCGCCGCGGCGGTCGAGCATGCGGTAGACCCCGGGGCCGCCGCCCAGGGTGTCGAGGAAGCGGCGGATCGCCGCCACCCCGGCGGCGAGCGGCCCCTCCGCCTGTTGGACGTCCGAATCCTGGTCTGTTTTACCGCTTTGGTTGGGGTCGCCGATTTCCGCTTGCGGATCGGGATATCCACGATTCCTGTGGATAAGGCTGTTGAGAAGATGGGGATCGTGCGGCGGCACCAAGGATCTTCCTGCGATTCAGCGCTTTGCCCAAATGCTGGGCAAAATGGCCTAGCTGTTGTTTTTCAACATTTTAGCACGGAATCGCGGCCAAAGTTCCAGGTTTTTCGCGCCTTCCGCCGGGGGGGAGGGTGGTGGCGGCGGTGATCATGCCCTGTGCACAACTGGCGGCAGCGGCGACCCGGCGGCGGGGCGCCCGCCCGGGGCGGGGGGAGGGCTCGGCGCGGGGATATCCACCGTCACGGGGGATAAGTCTGTTGGCAAGGTCGGCGGAGCCTGGGGGCAAGCGCGGACTCGCTGGCGGAGGTGGGGAATGCCCGTTTGCTGGGCAACGGAGATGGTGGCGGATTTTTCCAAGCATTTCCCGCCTTTGACGCGATGGTGGCGGCGCGGCGACGCCGTCCGCTGCCGCGACGGGGGCGACCGGTGGCGGGCGTGGGCCGGCGCGGCGGGCTGTGTACAACCGGCGGCGGTGGGGCGGACGGCCGGCGGGATGGGGATAGAGGGTTGATCGGCGTGGGCTTTTTGCCAGGGCGGGCCGACATATCCACGACATTTGTGGATAAGTCTGTTGGCAACCCCGGGATGGGCGGGCGCAAGCCAGGGACTCCCTGGGGTTCACCTGTTTGCCCGATATCTGGGCATCGCGACGATATCGTTTTTTTTCAATGGCTTATCGTAGCATGGTGGCGCGAGGCGCCGGATTTCGCGCCATTTCCCGCGACAATGCGACAAAAACATGGCGAATCCGCGCCTTGCCGCCGCCTGTGCAAAAGTCGCCGCCCTCATTCCTCGAAACCGTCGCCGGCGACCCCCCAGCCGAGATGCTGGCCACCATCGAGGGCGATCATCTGCCCGGTCAGCGCCGGACTGGCGAGCAGGAAGCGCACCGCCGCGCAGATTTCGGCCGGGCTGGTGCCGCGTCCGAGCGGCATCGCCGCCGTCTGGGCGGCGAAGGCCCCGGCGCTCTGGCGTTCGCTCGGCAGGGTGGGGCCGGGCCCGACCGCCACCACCCGGATCCGCGGCGCCAGGGCCAGGGCCAGGGTGCGGGTCAGGGTCCACAGCCCGGCCTTGCTGAGGGTATAGGTGATGAAATGGGGGGTGAGGTTCCACACCCGCTGGTCGATCAGGTTGACCACCACCCCCTCGGCGCCGGCGGGCAGGGCGCGGGCCAGCGCCTGGGTCAGCACGAACGGGGCGCGCAGGTTGACCTCCATGTGCAGGTCCCACGAGGCCCGGCTGGCATCGAGCGCGCCATCGGGTTCGAAGGTCGAGGCGTTGTTGACCAGCACCCCGACCGGACCGAGCCGGGCGGCGGCCTGATCGAGCAGCGCGGCGAGCTGGTCCTCGCGGGCGAGGTCGGCGGCCAGCGCCACCGCCCGGCCGCCACCGGCGGTGATCTCGGCCACCACCGCCTCGGCCGCCTCGGCCGAGCGGGCATGGTGGACCGCCACGGCGAAGCCGGCCCGGGCGAGGTCGAGGGCGAGGGCGCGGCCGATCCGCCGCGCCGCGCCGGTGACCAGGGCTGTGCGGGGCAGGGCCGGGGAAAAGGGATCGGCGGGCATCGGGCTCTCCGGCGGCGGCGGCCGGGCGCGGCGCCCCGGCCAGGGAGGGGCAGTGTAGCCCGGATCGGGGGCGCTGTCGCGGCGGGGAAACCATCGCGCGCGCCGCCGGCGTCCTCTCTTATCCTTTTGCGCGTCGGCCGCCGGCCTCCGCCCCCTTGCCAGCCGGCCGGGCCGCTCCAACCTTAGCTGTACGGTGCCTGGCGTGGAGTTCCCCCCGATGCTGCTCGAT
>JBDLVO010000098.1:0-3106 GCA_039804805.1 Pseudomonadota bacterium | reverse complement strand
GGATCGTGCCCATCTTCAGCCCGTGGATCCGGGCGAAGCGGACCAGATCATCCATCCGGGCCATGGTGCCATCCTCGTTCATGATCTCGCAGATCACCCCCGACGGATTGAGCCCGGCCAGACGGGAGATGTCCACCGCCGCCTCGGTGTGGCCGGCCCGCACCAGCACGCCGCCCTGGCGTGCCGCCAGCGGGAAGATGTGGCCGGGCGAGACGATGTCGGCGGCGCCCCTGGCCGGGTCGATCGCGGTGGCGATGGTGTGGGCGCGGTCGGCGGCGGAAATGCCGGTGGTCACCCCCTCGCGCGCCTCGATCGACAGGGTGAACGCCGTCTGCAACCGCGAGCGGTTGTCGGCGTTCATCAGCTTGAGGCCGAGCTGATCGACCCGTTCGCGGGTCAGGGCGAGGCAGACCAGCCCACGGCAATGTTTGACCATGAAATTGATCATCTCGGCCGAGGCGAACTCGCCCGGAATGATCAGGTCGCCCTCGTTCTCGCGGTCCTCGTCATCGACCAGGATGAACGGCCGCCCCGCGCGGGCGTCCGCGATGATCTCGTCGATGCTCGACAGATAGTCCCGATAAGCCGATACCACCGTGTCAGTCCTTTTGCAGCAGCCGGGCGACGTAGCGCGCCAGCATGTCGATTTCCAGATTCACCGCGTCACCCGGACGATAGCGACCGAAGGTGGTCACCGCCTGGGTGTGGGGGATGATGTTGACGCCGAAGCGATGACCATCGGCATCGTCCTCGACCTCGTTGACGGTCAGCGACACCCCGTCGAGCGCCACCGAGCCCTTGGGGGCGATGAAGCGGGCCAGCGTGTCGGGCACCGCGAACACGAACCGCTTGGATTCGCCGTCGGGGCGGATCGCCGCCACCCGGGCCAGCCCGTCGACATGGCCGGACACCTGATGGCCGCCCATTTCGTCGCCGAGGCGCAGCGCGCGTTCGAGATTGACCGGGCTGCCTTCCTCCCAGCCGCCCAGGGTGGTGCAGCCGAGGGTCTCGGCCGAGGCCTCGACCGCGTGCCAGCCCGGCCCGGTCTCGACCACGGTGAGACAGACGCCGTTATGGGCGATCGAGGCGCCGATCGCGATCGTCGCGGAGTCGTAGCCGCTGGCGATCTCGAACCGGGTCTCGCGCCCGGGGGCGCGAACCACCCGCCGCACCTCGCCGAGCGCGGTGACGATGCCGGTGAACATGGCTGGTCAGGTCCTTCTTGCTGTCAGATGCGGGAATAGGTTTCCATCAGGTCGGCGCCGACCGGCACCGCCCCGATCCGCTCGAAATGGGGGGTCTGCGACAGATGGTCGACCCCGAAGCCGGTCAGCGCCGCCAGCCCGTCGCCGCCGATCAGGCGGGGGGCGCGGAACCACACCAGCCGGTCGACCAGCCGGTCGCGCACCAGCGCCGCCGCCAGCCGGGCGCCGCCCTCGACCAGCAGCCGGGTCAGCCCGGCCCGGCCCAGCGCCACCAGCGCGGCGCCGAGATCGACCGAGCCGTCGGCGGCGGGGCATTCGAACAATTCGATCCCGGCGGCGGCAAAGGCGCGGGCGCGCTGGGAATCGCCGCCTTCGAGCGTCACCACCCAGGTCGGCACCGCCCGCGCGGTGGCGGCGAGGCGGTGGGTCAGCGGCAGGCGCAGCCGGCTGTCGACCACCACCCGCACCGGGGAACGGCCGGCCAGTCCGGGCAGACGGCAGGTCAGATCGGGATCGTCGATCAGGGCGGTGCCGCTGCCGATCATCACCGCGTCGGATTCGGCGCGCAGGCGATGGGCGGCGGCGCGGGCGGCCCCGCCGGTGATCCAGCGGCTTTCGCCGCCATGGGTGGCGATGCGGCCGTCAAGCGTGCTGGCCAGCTTCAGCGTCACCAGCGGCCGGCCCAGTTCGACCCGCGCCAGGAAGCCGGCGTTGACCGCGCGGGCCTCGGCCTCCAGCAGCCCTTCCTCGACCGTCACCCCGGCCTGACGCAGCAGGGCGTGACCCCGGCCCGACACGCGGGGATCGGGATCGCGCAGCGCCGACACCACCCGGGCGATGCCGGCGGCGATCAGCGCCTCGGCGCAAGGCGGGGTCTTGCCGTGATGGGCGCAGGGTTCGAGGGTGACATAGGCGGTGGCGCCGCGGGCGAGAGTGCCGGCCATCGCCAGCGCCTCGGTCTCGGCATGGGGCCGTCCGCCCGGCCGGGTGTGGGCGCGGCCGACCACCCGCCCGTCGGCGACGATGACGCAGCCGACCGACGGATTCGGCCACACCCGTCCCAGCCCGCGCCGGGCCAGGCCCAGGGCGGCCTGCATGTGGGCCGCGTCGGCGGCGGGATCAGGGCGCGGCCGGTCCAATCATCGTCCCCAGGAAATCCTCGAAGTCCTTGGCTTCGCGGAAATTGCGGTAAACCGAGGCGTAGCGGACATAGGCGACCTTGTCGAGTTCGAGCAACACCTCCATCACCTGCTCGCCGATCAGCTTCGAGCTGATCTCGCTCTCGCCCAGGCTTTCCAGCCGGCGGTGGATGCCGTTGACGATCCGCTCGATCTGCTCCTCGCCGACCGGACGCTTGCGCAAGGCGACCCGGATCGAGCGGGCCAGCTTGTCGCGGTCGAACGGCACCCGGGCGCCATCCTTCTTGACCACCACCAGATCGCGGATCTGCACCCGTTCGAAGGTGGTGAAGCGCGAGCCGCAGGCCGGGCAGCAGCGCCGCCGCCGGATCGCCGAATTATCCTCGGTCGGCCGGGAATCCTTGACCTGGGTGTCGTCGTGGCCACAGAACGGGCAACGCATAGGGTCCTCCGCGCAGACGGGCGGGTACACAAACGGGCGGGGACGGTGTCAACCGCCCCCGCCCTCGATCATGGTTCCCCGGCCAGACGCCGCTCAGCCATAGATCGGGAAACGACGGCACAGATCGGCGACGGCGGCGCGGGCCCGGGCCTCGGCCGCGCCGTTGTCGTCGGGATTGGCCGCCAGACCGTCGAGCACGTCGCCGATCAGCTCGCCGACCTGACGGAACTCCTCGATGCCGAAGCCCCGGGTGGTCGCCGCCGGGGTGCCGAGCCGGATGCCCGAGGTGACGGTCGGCTTTTCCGGGTCGAACGGGATGC
>JBDLVO010000097.1:0-3474 GCA_039804805.1 Pseudomonadota bacterium | reverse complement strand
CACTGGTGATATCCACCTGACCGCCGCCGAAATTGACGGCATAGAGGCCGTTCTTGACGGAGGCGAGGATTTCCTCCGGCTGCTTGTCGCCGGCCAGCATGAAGGTGTTGGTCATGCGCGGCAGCGGCGGGTGGGCGAAGGATTGGCGCCTGCCGTTGCCGGTGGCGGCGGCCCCCATCAGCCGGGCGTTGAGGCGGTCCTGGAGGTAGCCGGTCAGGATGCCGTCCTCGATCAGCACGGTGCGGCCCGAGGGCGTGCCCTCGTCGTCGATGGTGATCGAGCCGCGCCGGTCGGGCAGGCTGCCGTCATCGACCACGGTGACGCCGGGGGCGGCGACGCGCTGGCCGATGCGGTCGCTGAAGGCCGAGGTGCGCTTGCGGTTGAAATCGCCCTCGAGGCCGTGGCCGACCGCCTCGTGCAGCATCACCCCCGGCCAGCCCGGGCCGAGCACCACCGGCATTTCGCCGGCCGGGGCGGGGATCGAGCCGAGATTGACCGCGGCCTGCCGCAGCGCCTCCTCGACGCAGCCGCGCCATGCCTCCGGCCCGGTGACGCCCTGATAGGCGACCCGGCCGCCGATGCCGTGGCCGCCGGTCTCCATCCGCCCGGCCTCGCTCATCACCACGCTGACGTTGAGCCGCACCATCGGCCGCAGGTCGGTGCCGAGGCCGCCATCGGCGCGCAGCACCGCCACCGCCTGCCACGAGCCGGACAGCGAGGCGGTGACCTGGGTGACGCGGGGGTCGCGGCCGCGGGCATAGGCGTCGATCTCGCCCAGCAGGGCCACCTTGGCGGCGAAATCGAGGCTGCCGAGCGGGTTGAGGGCGGTGTAGAGCGGCACCGCTCCGCCGGTCGGGGCGGCGGCGAGCCGGCCCGAGGCGCCGCCGCGCACCGCCTTCACCGTCGCCGCGGCGCGGGCGATCGTCGCCGCGTCGAGGTCGGAGCCGTGGGCATAGCCGTGCGCCTCGCCCGCCACCGCGCGCAGGCCGAAGCCCTGGGCGGTGTCGAAATTGGCGCTCTTGATCCGGCCGTCGTCGAGCACCACCGTTTCCGACTGGCGGTATTCGAGGAACAGCTCGCCATCATCGGCCCCGGCGACGGCCTCGGCGACCAGGCGGGTCAGCCGGTCGGGGTCGAGCCCGGGGCGGACGAACAGCAGATCATGGGCCTGGGCGGCGGCTTTCATGGCGACTCCGGGGAATGAACGCGGGATGAAGTTTCGACGCGATGATTGGCAGTCGGAAAGGAAGGGTGTAAAGCTTTTCGCGCAAGACATCCATCATCAGGGATAGGTAGGTCATGGCCGAGGCTCTGCCACTTCGACCGGTGGCGTTGCGCGAGCATCCGCAGCGCCGTGTCCTGGCCGGTGAAATCCACGCCCGCCCGTTCGATCTGCTCGAGGCGCCGCTGCGGGTGTCGCACCTGTCGCTGGTTCATGCCGATCCCGGCGCCGAACGGGCCCATCTCGCCGAATTGCTGGCGGCCCACGGCGCCGAGGTGATGGCGGCCGACTGCAATTTCTTCAGCCGCGAACTGGGCGGGTTCCGCCTGCGCTGGGAACGCCACAGCGAATTCTCGACCTATACCGTCTCGCGCGGCGATTCCTTCGTCAACCCGTTCGAGGCCTCCGCGCTCGAACTGCTGCCGCTCGGCTGGCTGGAAAACCTGCCGGGCGAGATGCTGAGCGCGATCCATGTCGCGGTCGCGCACGAGGTGCCCGAGGATCTGTCCGCCCTGTTCGGCGGCAATCCGCTGGTCGGTAGCAAGGTGGTCGGCGGCCATGCCGAGATCTGGACCGATTTCCGCCTGCACAATGACGGGTTCGGCCGGGTGCTGGTGCGCGACGGCGACCTGACCGCCGGTCAGACCGGCCGGCTGGTGCAGCGGATGCTGGAAATCGACACCTACCGGATGATGGCGCTGCTGGCCTTTCCGCTGGCGCGCTACGCCAACAACGAGACCGGCCGGATCGACCGCGCCCTGGCCGACATCGTCACCCAGTTGGCCGATCCCCAGGGCACCCAGAACGACCGCGAATTGCTCGACCGGCTGACCCGGCTCGCCGCCGAGGCGGAACAGCTCGACGCCACCACCAGCTTTCGCCTCGCCGCCGCCAAGGCCTATTTCAACATCGTCAACAGCCGGGTCTACGAACTGCGCGAGGATCGCATCTTCGGCTTGCAGACCATCGCCGAGTTCACCGAGCGCCGGCTGGTGCCGGCGATGAAGACCTGCGAGGCCGCCGCGCGGCGCCAGCAATCGCTGGCCACCCGGGTGTCGCGCGCCGGCGACCTGCTGCGCACCCGGGTCGACATCGCCCTCGAAGAGAAGAACCGCGACCTGCTGCGCTCGATGAACCGCCGCGCCGAGATCCAGGTCCGCCTCCAGCAGACGGTCGAGGGCCTGTCGGTGGTGGCGATCACCTATTATCTGCTCGGGGTGATCGGCTATCTCGCCCGGGGTCTGATCCAACTCGGCCTGCCGATCCATCACGACGTGGTCGAACTGATCGCGGTGCCGACGGTGGCGGGCGCGGTGTGGCTCGGGGTGCGCCGGCTGCGCAAGGCGCTGATCGGCGCCTCGCGCGAATAATCCCGCCGCGCCGGCGTCCCGCTCAGTCGCCGGCCCGGCCGGCGGCGCCGGGCGAGCGCAGCAGCTTGCGCAGATGCAGGTCGGCGACGGCGATGGCGAAGCTGTCGGGATCCTTGGGGTCGAGGAACATCAGGGTCTCGTGCTGGGCATCCTCCCAGCCGAGCATCTGGGCGCCGCCGGCGCTGGGCGGGCCGAGGGTGGCGGTGACCGCCTCGACCACCTTGTCCCAGGCGTCGCGGCCGGCCCACAGGCTGACCCGGGCCAGCCGGTACCGCCCGCCGCCGCCTTGTTCGACCAGCACCAGCCACAGCCGGGCCGGGCCGGCCAGACTGGGGATCTCGGCCTGACTCCAGCGTGTCGCGCTGCCTTCGGCGCGGGCGACCACGGTACAGAAGCGGATCCGCCCCGAGGCGCGGCCGGTCAGCGGTTCGAGCAGGGTGGGATCGGCCAGCCGGGGCATGTTGTCGTCGCCGCCGCACACCAGGCGCTGCCCCTCGGGCAGCTTGATGGCGCGGACCTCGTCGAGGCTGGCGCCGAGACTGGGCAGGCCGGTGGCCAGCACCGTCAGCGCCCGCTGGTCCGCCAGCGCCCGATCCGGGACGGCGGCGCTGCCCGCCGCCAGGGTTGCAACCACCGCCAGCCACCGCGGCGCGGGCATGGCATGTCCTTTCAAGCGTCTCACGGGGTCGAAGTATGCCACGGACCTCGCGGCGCGTCACCGCCGCAGATCGCGGGAGGGGGTCACCGGCTTTGCTCGGCCCGGCGTTCGGCCAGCACCGAGCCGGCGTGGCGGTCGGCGCCCGAGGGCAGCGGGGCGGCGGGATCGGCGGTCCAGGCGGCGATGTCGTCGATCACCCGCCGGGCCTGGAGATCGCGCAGCAG
>JBDLVO010000096.1:0-9070 GCA_039804805.1 Pseudomonadota bacterium | reverse complement strand
AGGCTCGCGCCTCCAGACCTCCGCTGTTTTTATGAAGAGAGACAAAGGGGGTCCGGGGCATCGCCCCGGTTGGGTTTGGGCGAAAGCCCAACAAGGGAGCGGTCAAGCCTAACCGCCGCTGGTATAAGACCGTGCCACCAGCCGTGAGGGGAAAGACGAGGCGATGAAGCAGGTGATCCAGAGCGCCCGGTCGGGCAAATTGTCGCTGCGCGAAGTGCCGCCGCCCCGGGTGCGGGCCGGGCATCTGCTGGTGGCGACCCGGGCCTCGGTCATCAGCGCCGGCACCGAGCGGATGGTGATCGATTTCGCCCGCAAGAGTCTCGCCGCCAAGGCCCGCTCGCGCCCCGATCTGGTGCGCAAGGTGCTCGACAAGGCGCGGCGCGACGGCGTCGCCGCGACGATCAAGGCGGTGATGGCCCGGCTCGACGAGCCGTTGCCGCTCGGCTATTCCGCCGCCGGGCGGGTGGTGGCGGTCGGGGCCGGGCTCGAAGGCGCCTTCCAGGTCGGCCAGCGGGTGGCGGTGGCCGGGGCCGGGCTGGCCAACCATGCCGAACTCAACGTGGTGCCGGCGGCGCTGGCCGCGCCGGTGCCCGACGACGTCAGCGACGAGGAAGCCGCGTTCGGCACCGTCGCCGCGATCGCCATGGCCGGGATGCGCTCGCTCGAAGCCCAGTTGGGCGACGTGGTGGCGGTGATCGGGGTCGGGCTGATCGGCCAGCTCGCGGTCGGGCTGCTGGCGTTGCAGGGGGCGCGGGTGGTGGCGTTCGACACCAACCCGGCCCGGCTGGCGCTGGCCCGCCAGATGGGGGCCGAACTGACCCTCGACCCCACCGCCGAGGGGATCGACAGCGCGGTGGCGGCGCTGTCGGGCGGGATCGGCTGCGATTCGGTGCTGATCGCCGCCGCCACCGAATCCTCCGAGCCGCTGGCGCTGGCGGCGGCGCTGGCGCGCGACCGCGCCCGGGTGGTGATGGTCGGCAAGGTCGGCACCGAATTCGACTATGCCGCCTTCATGAAGAAGGAACTGAGCCTCAGCGTGTCGCGCTCCTACGGCCCCGGCCGCTACGATCCCGAGTTCGAGGGGGCCGGGATCAAATATCCGGTCGGCTGGGTGCGCTGGACCGAGACCGGGAATCTGCGCGAGGCGGTGCGGCTGATGGGACGCGGCCGGCCGGGCCGGCTCGATGTCGGCGCGCTGATCACCCACCGCTTTCCCTTCGCCGCCGCCGAGGCCGCCTACACCCTGGTCACCGAGGGGGGCGAGCCGCATCTCGGCGTGGTGCTGGCCTATGACGAGGCGGGCGCCACCGTCCCGACGGCGCCCGCCTTCCCCGCTCCCGCCGCCGCCCCGGCCGGGCGCTGCGTGCTGGGGATGATCGGGGCCGGCGCCTTCGCCCGCACCGTGCTGCTGCCCGAACTGGTCCGCCTGCCCGGGGTCGAGCTGCGCACCCTGTGCACCCAGCGCGGCGCCAGCGCCGAGCACGGCCAGCAGACCTTTGGCTTCGCCCACGCCACCACCGATCTCGACGCGGTGCTGGCCGACCCCGCCATCAACGCGGTGCTGATCGCCACCCGCCACGGCAGTCACGCCGAGCTGACCGCCCGCGCCCTCGCCGCCGGCAAGGCGGTGCTGGTCGAAAAGCCGCTGGCGATGGACCACGCCCAGCTTGAGCGGGTGATCGCGGCGCGGCGGGACTCCGCCGCCTTCTTCCTGGTCGGTTTCAACCGCCGCTTCGCCCCGCTGGTGGGGTCGATGCAGACCCACCTCGCCCGCCATGCCGGGCCGCGCCTGATCCAGATCCGGGTCAATGCCGGCGCGGTGCCGCCGGACTCCTGGGTCAACGCCGCCGACGAGGGCGGCGGGCGGATCCTCGGCGAATTGTGCCATTTCGTCGATCTCGCCCGCGCCCTGGCCGGGGCGCCGATCGTCACCGTGGCGGCCGAGGCGGTCGCCGCCGGGCCGGGGCCGTGCGACGACGTCGCCACCACCCTGACCTTCGCCGACGGCTCGCTCGCCACCCTGCTCTACACCGCGCGCGGCGACACCGCCTCGGGCAAGGAGCGGATCGAGCTGTTCGCCGGCGGCAGCGTCGCCGTGCTCGACAATTTCCGCAGCCTCGCCCTGACCAGCGGCGGCCGCACCCGCACCGAAAAAAGTCTGGCCCAGGACAAGGGCCACCGCGCCGAGCTGGCCGCCTTCGTCCAGGCGGTGACGACGGGCGGCCCGGCCCCGGTCGACGAGGCCGAACTGGTCGAAAGCAGCCGTGCCACCCTGGCGGTACTCGACTCGCTGCGCGAGGGCCGCCGGATCGACCTGCGCGCCCCGGCGGAGAGCGGGGCCGAGGCATGAACGACGCCGCCGATCCCGCCACCCTGACGGTGCTGGCCGGGCTGATCGCCTTCGCCTTCGCCGCGCTCGGCACCCGGGTGGTGCTCGACTGGCTGCGCGACCGCCAGATCCTCGACCATCCCAACCAGCGCTCCAGCCACAGCCTGCCGGTGCCGCGCGGCGGCGGGCTGGCGGTGACTCCGGCGGTGACGCTGGTGTGGATCGGGCTGGCCAGCGTCACCGGGGCGGTCGGGCCGCTGGCGCTGGCGCTCGGCGCGCTCGGGCTGATGGCGCTGTCCTGGCTCGACGACCGCGCCGGCCTGCCGCCTTTGCCCCGCTTCACCGCCCAGGCGGTGCTGGTCGGCGCCGGGCTGGCTTTGCTCGACCCGGCGGCGCTGGTGTTCCAGGGGGCGCTGCCGCTGTGGGCCGACCGGCTGCTGGCCGGGCTGGGCTGGCTGTGGTTCCTCAACCTCTACAATTTCATGGACGGGATCGACGGCATCACCGGCAGCGAGACCGCCTGTCTCGGCGCCGGCATCATCGTGGTGGCCGCCCTGGCCGGGCTGGGCGCCGGGATGATGCCGTTCGCCGCCGCGCTGGCCGCCGCCGGGCTCGGCTTCCTGCTGTGGAACTGGCCGCCGGCCAAGCTGTTCCTGGGCGATTGCGGCTCGATTCCGCTCGGCTTCCTGCTGGGCGGGCTGCTGATCGGCCTCGCCATCGAGGGCCAATTGGTCGCCGCGCTGATCCTGCCCGGGGTCTATCTCGCCGACGCCACCATCACCCTGATCTGGCGGCTGATCGACGGCGAAAAGGTGTGGCGGCCCCACCGCCGCCACTTCTATCAGCGCGCGGTGCGCGGCGGCCGCTCGCATCGCGCCGTGGTGCTGGCGATCACCGCCGCCAACCTGCTGCTGATCGGCTGGGCCGGACTGGCCGCGACCGGATCGCCGCTGCCGGCCGGACTGGGCGCGGCGGCGAGTGTGGCCGGGCTGCTGGCGCTGCTGACCCGCTGGTCGAACGGGGTGCGGCGATGAGCCGGGTGCTGGTCACCGGCGCCAACGGGTTCGTCGGAAGGCCGCTATGCCGGGCCTTGCCCGCCGCCGGCTTCGGGCTGGTGGCGGCGGTGCGGCCGCAAGCAACGCTGGAAGCCGGGATCGAGCGCCGCCCGGTCGGGCCGCTGGCCGCCGACAGCGACTGGCGCGGCGCGCTCGACGGCATCGACGCGGTGGTCCATCTCGCCGCCCGGGTCCATGTGATGCACGACACCAGCGCCGACCCGCTGGCCGAATTCCGCGCCGCCAACGTCGCCGCCACCCGGGCGCTGGCCGAGCAGGCGGCGGCGGCCGGGGCCGGCCACCTGCTGTTCCTCAGCTCGATCAAGGTCAATGGCGAGGCCAGCGGCGCCACCCCCTTCACCCCCGACAAAGCCGCCCCGGCCGATCCCTACGGCCAGTCGAAATGGGAGGCGGAACAGGCGCTGGCGGCGGTGGCCGCCGCCAGCGGGCTGGCGGTGACGATCCTGCGGCCACCGCTGGTGCACGGGCCGGGGGTCAAGGGCAACCTGCGCCGGCTGCTCGGCGCGATCGATCGCGGCCTGCCGCTGCCGCTGGGGCGGATCGACAATCGCCGCGCTTTGATCGGGGTAGACAATCTGTGCGCGGCGATCGTCGCCGCGCTGCGCCAGCCGCCCGCCGCCGGGCAGGTGCGGACCTATACCCTGTGCGACGGCGAAACCATCTCGACCGCCGAGTTGGTGCGCCGCCTCGCCCGGGCGCTGGGGCGGCCGGCGCGGCTGCTGCCGGTGACGGAGTCCTGGCTGCGTCTGGCCGGGCGGGTGACCGGCAAGAGCGAGACCATCCGCCGCCTGACCGACAGCCTGGAGATCGACGACCGGCGGATCCGGGCCGAACTGGGCTGGGAGCCGCCGCTGACGCTCGACACCGGCCTTGCCGCGATGGCGGCGGCGTGGCGCAACCGAGGAGAAGGCGCATGACGGCTCCGGTTCCGGTGATCCTGTCGGGCGGCGCGGGGACGCGGCTGTGGCCGCTGTCGCGCGAACTGATGCCCAAGCAATTGCTGCGCCTCGGCGGCGGCGACCACACCTTGTTGCAGGAAACCGCGCTCAGGCTGGGCACGCCGCCGGTGGTGGTGTGCAACCACGAGCACCGCTTCATCGTTGCCGAGCAATTGCGCGAGGCCGGGCTCGACGCCCGCGCGGTGCTGATCGAGCCGGTCGGCCGCAACACCGCCCCGGCGGCGGCGGCGGCGGCGCTGGTGCTGGCCGAGCAGGATCCCGACGCGCTGCTGCTGCTGATGCCGTCCGACCATCTGGTCCGCGACGTCGCCGCCTTCCGCGCCGCGGTGGCGGCGGCCGAGCCGCTGGCCCGCGACGGCTGGATGGTGACCTTCGGCATCCGCCCGACCGAACCCAATACCGGCTATGGCTACATCCGCGCCGGCCGGCCGCTCGGCGCCGGCTTCGTGGTCGAACGCTTCGTCGAGAAACCCGATCTCGCCACCGCCGAGGGCTTCGTCGCCTCGGGCGATTATTCCTGGAACGCCGGCATCTTCCTGCTGCCGGCCCGCACCTTCCTGGCCGAGTTGGAGCGGTTCGATCCGGCGATCCTGGCCGGCTGCCGCGCCGCTTTGGCCGCCGGGCGGACCGACCTGTTCTTCTTCCGGCTCGACCCCACGGCGTTCGCGGCGCTCGACGGCCGCTCGATCGACCATGCGGTGATGGAGCCATCCGACCGCGTCGCGGTGGTGCCGGTCGAGATGGGCTGGTCGGATGTCGGCTCGTGGTCGGCGCTGGCGCGGGAAAGCACGGCCGACGAGGCCGGCAACGTGGTGCGCGGCGACGTGCTGGCGCTCGATTCGGAGAATTGCTACCTGCGCGGCGAAGGCCCGCTGGTGGCGGCGATCGGGCTGCGCGATCTGGTGGTGGTGGCGACCGAGGACGCGGTGCTGGTGGCCGACAAGGCCGCCGACCAGCAGGTCAAGGCGGTGGTCGAACGCCTCAAGGCCGCCGGCCGCGACGAGGCGACCCGGGGCCGGCGCGGCTGGCGGCCGTGGGGCTGGTTCCAGAGCGTCGATCGCGGCGAACGCCATCAGGTCAAGCTGATCCATGTCGAACCCGGCGCCAAACTGTCGCTGCAGAAGCACTGGCACCGCTCGGAACATTGGGTGGTGGTGCGCGGCGTCGCCCAGGTCCATTGCGACGGCCGCGACTTCGTGCTGCGGGTCAACGAATCGACCTTCATCCCCGCCGGCACGGTCCACCGGCTGGAGAATCCCGGCCGGCTGCCGCTGGAATTGATCGAGGTGCAGTCGGGCGATTATGTCGGCGAGGACGACATCGTCCGCCTTGAGGACGATTACGGCCGCTGACGCGCGGGCGCTGCCCGCGACCCGCCGGGGCGATGCCCCGGACCCCCATCTTTTTGGAAAGAAAGGGGGGCTCCGGGGGGTCACCCCCGGGCGGGGCGCGGGGCGGCAGCCCCGATCCGGCGGCGGATCAGATATTCGATTCCGGCGGTGATCCCCAGCAGCAGATAGCTGACCAGCCCATTGTAGAGCGCCCACAGCGCCGGATCGCCCACCACCACGGTGGCGGCCGACAGCAGGCCGTTGACGGTCAGCACCAGCGCCCAGGCCAGCGTCACCTTGCGCAGATAGGGCCCGGCCTCGGGCGGCGGCGGCACGGCGGCCAAGGCGGCGAAGCGCGCGGCGAGACAGGGCCCGCGCCACAGCGACAGGGCGAAGGCCAACGCCATCCCCAGACTCATCAGCACCGGATAGCCCAAGGCGGCGCGCTCGGCCCCGGCCAGGGCCAGCAGGGCGGTGGCGAGCGCCACCAGCGCCAGCGGCGGCACCAGGGCGGCGGCGAGCGGCCCGCCCCGTCCGAGCAGGCCGAGCCGGGCGGCGACCAGGGCGAGCGCCACCAGCACCAGCGCCCCGGCCGGCACCCGGCCGAGCGCGGCATAGACCAGCAACGGATAAAGCAGCCCGAGGGCGGCGAGACCGACCGAGGCGATCCGGCGGCTAGGCGGTTTCGAACAGGTCATGGACGCGCTCGACCACGTCGGCGACCGTGCGCACCGTCTTGAACTGCTCGGGCGAGATCTTGCGGCCGGTCAGGTCCTGGAGGCGAACCACCAGATCGACCGCGTCGATGCTGTCGAGGTCGAGATCCTCGCCCAGCCGGGCCTCCAGGCTGATCCGGTCGGCCGGGATTTCGAACATTTCCTCGAGATAGCCCGACAAGGCGGTGAAGATTTCCTCGCGGGTCATGCCGGTTCTCCCTGCTGCGCCCGAATGAAGGCCGCCAGGGCGCGCACGCTGGCGAAATGGCCGCGCACCTCGTCGGACACCGTCTCGATGCGCAGGCCATAGGTCTTGCGCAGCGCCACCCCGAGTTCGAGCGCGTCGATCGAATCGAGCCCGAGCCCGGCGCCGCCGAACAGCGGCTCGCCGGCGTCGATTTCCTCGGGCACGACGTCCTCGAGCTTCAGGGCGGTAACGATCAGGCGTTTCAGGTCGGCTTCCAGGGTATCCATGCGGACTCGGCGGCGGGAGGAGAAAGAGGGGCGGTCGAAACCACCGCAGAGAGCGATACCCCAGGATGGCGGGGCTGTCGAGTCAGGCCGTCACCCGAGCGGCGAGGTCGGGCGGGACTTGTCGAATTCGCGCGGTAAGCGCTGAATGGCGCCCGACGCATCGGTGGAAACGATCATGGTCGGAGAGATCGTCCTGGGGACGGAAGCGCCGGTCCGCCTCGCCGTCGCCGCCCACGCCAGCCCGCCGGCCGGGCGGGCGGCGCGGCGGCGCTGGCAGTCGGAAGCGGCGCGGCTTCTGGCGCTCGGGCTGCTGCCGGCCGGGGCGTGGCAGATCGCCACCGATCCCGACGGCCGGCCCCGGCTGGTCGACGGCACCGGCCGGGCCGGACCGGACCTGTCGTTCAGCCACCGCGACGGCTGGGTGGCGGCGGCGGTGGCGGCACGGGGCCGGGTCGGGATCGATCTCGAAACCCCGCGCCCCGGCCGCGATCCCCTCGCCTTCGCCCGGGTTTGGCTGTCGCCGCCGGAAATCGCCCTGGTCGCCGCCGAGGGCGAACCGGCGCTGCTGGCGCTGTGGACGATGCGCGAGGCGCTGGCCAAGGCCGGCGGCGGCGGGCTGGCCGCCGCGCTGGCGGCCGACGGCGCCGCCTTGATCGCCGGCCGTGACGGGCTGTGCCGGCTGGGGCCCTGGCGGGTCGGCCACCGCGCTTTGGGCGCCGCCCATCTCGCTTTGGCGTGGCGGCCGGACTGAGCCATGGCCGGGGTCGGGTTTCTCGGCTACAACAGGCCCATGTCGCTGTTCCGCTCCGTTGCCACCGTCGGTGGCCTGACCCTGCTGTCGCGCGTCACCGGGTTGGCCCGCGAGATGATGATCGCCCATTATCTCGGCGCCGGGGCGATCGCCGACGCCTTCTTCGTCGCCTTCCGCTTTCCCAACCTGTTCCGCTCGCTGTTCGCCGAGGGCGCCTTCAACGCCGCCTTCGTCCCGCTGTTCACCGGGCGGCTGAGCGAGGAGGGCCAGAGCGCCGCCCGCGCCTTCGCCGAGCGCGCCTTCGCGGTGATGGCGCTGATCCTCACCCTGTTCGTGGTGACGATGGAGCTGGCGATGCCGTGGGCGATGCGGGGGCTGGCCCCCGGCTTCGCCGAGACGCCGGAAAAGATGGAGCTGGCCGTCACCTTCTCGCGGATCTGCTTCCCCTATCTGCTGTTCATCTCGCTGGTGTCGCTCCAGGCCGGGGTGCTCAACGCCCTCGGCCGCTTCGCCGCCGCCGCCGGTACCCCGGTGCTGCTGAACCTGACCTCGATGGCCGGGCTGTGGGCGCTGGCGCCCCACACCCCCACCGCCGGCCATGCCATGGCCTGGGGCACCTTCGCCGCCGGAATGGTGCAATTCCTGTGGCTGGTGGTCAGCCTCAAGCGGGCCGGGATGCTGCTGCGGCCGGCCCGGCCCCGCCTGACCCCCGAGGTGCGGCTGCTGTTCCGCCGCATCGTCCCCGGCGCGGTCGGGGCCGGGGTCTATCAGATCAATCTGGTGATCAACACCATGATCGCCTCGACCGTCGCCGACGGCGCGGTCAGCTATCTCAACTACGCCGACCGGGTCAACCAATTGCCGCTGGGGGTGGTGGGGATCGCCATCGGCACCGCCCTGCTGCCGCTGCTGTCGCGGCAATTGCGCGCGGGCGAGACCGAGGCGGCGCTCGACAGCCAGAACCGGGCGATGGAACTGGGGCTGTTCCTGACCCTGCCGGCGGCGGCGGCGCTGATGGTGATCGCCCAGCCGGTGATCCGGGTGCTGTTCGAGCGCGGCAGCTTCGGCCCGGCCGAGACCGCCGCCACCGCCGCCGCCCTGGTCGCCTTCGCCATCGGCCTGCCCGCCTATGTCCTGGTCAAGGCGCTGACCCCCGGCTTCTTCGCCCGCGAGGACACCGCGACCCCGGTGCGGATCGCCGGGATCTGCATGCTGCTCAATGTCGGGCTCAACCTCGCTTTGGTCGGGCCGCTGGCCCATGTCGGCATGGCGCTGGCCACCGCGCTGGCCGCCTGGGTCAACGTCGCCCTGCTGGCCTGGCTGCTGCACCGGCGCGGCTTCTTCCGCCTCGATGCCCGGCTGCGCCGGCGCGGCCCGCGCCTCGTGGCCGCCGCCGTGGCGATGGCGGCGGCGCTGTGGGGCCTGCGCGCGCTG
>JBDLVO010000095.1:0-5130 GCA_039804805.1 Pseudomonadota bacterium | reverse complement strand
GCGGGCGGGAGCCCGCGTAGCCTACCCGCTTAACTCCTCCGGTTCAGTGCCGTCCCAGCACCGCGCGGCACGGCGCGGGATCGACATTCATCCGGGCCGGCGGCGCGGCGCGACCGGCGGGGTGGGAAGGCGGGCTCGGCTCGGCGCCGAGGTCGGGGGTGGCGAGCGCGCCGTGCAGGTGCAGAGTGCCGCCGCCGCGCGCGGCGAAGACGAGGTCGAGCGCCTCGCTGCGCAGGTCGAGGCTGCCGCTGCCGAGGATCGCCGCGCGCGGGGTTTCGACCGCCAGGGCGCGGTCGGCGCGGGCGATGCCGTTGCGGACGGTGATGCGGGCGGCGAGGCAGCGCAGGGCGATCGGGTCCTCGTCGCCGCTGCCACCATCCAACGCGGTCAGCAGCCGGGCCGGCACCCCGCCGGCGGTGGCGGCGAGCAGGCCGGTGCCGGTCAGCCCGGCCTGGACCGAGCCGTCGAGGCTGGCGGCGAGCAGGCGCGGGCTGGCGCCGCGTCCGCGCAGGTCGAGGGCGAGATCGGCGCGGCCGCCCTCGAACGGGAAGCCGTTGCCGATCCGGCCGAGATCGAGATCGCTGCCGGCGAGGTGAAGGGTGAAGCCCGGCACCCGTTCCGAGGCGTCGAGGGCGAGGGTGCCGGTCAGGGTGCCGCCGCCGAGGTGGGCGGACAGGCCGGACAAGGCGAGGTGGCCCTCGTTGAGGCGAAGCTGGGCCTGGGCCTCGGTCAAGGCGGTGCCGCCGAGCGGCAGGCGGGCGGCGGCGAGGGCGAGGTCGAGATCGATCGCGCCGAGCGGATCGAGCGCCAGCGGGTCGTTGGGCAGCAGCCGTTGGTCCGGCACCGCCACCGCCGGCCGGGGCGCCGCCGCCGAAGTGTCGAGCAGCCGGGCCGGATCGAGGCCGAAATCGGCCGGCGACAGGGCGGTGGCGGTCAGCCTGCCGGTGAGGCGGGGCCGCGCGGCGCCGAGGGCCAGGGTCAGGTCGCCGCCGAGGTCGCTGCCGCCGATCTGGGCCTTGAGGCCGGCGAGGCGCCAGCGGCCGGGGCCGTCGTCGCCGAGCCGGGTCGACAGCCGCACCGGGCCGGAGGCGGGCCAGGCGAGCCCGAGCAGCCGGGCCGGGCCGGTCAGCCCGTCGGCCTCGGCGGTGACGGCGAGATCGATGCCGGCGGCGTCGAGCGGGGCGGCGATCTTGCCGCGCGCCTTGACCAGCAGGGTGTCGTGCTTGCCGATCAGCAGATCGACGTTGGCGAGCGAGGGGGCGCCGGCCGAGCCGGTCAGCCGGGTCGACAGCTTGTAGGGTCCGATCGGGGCGGCGCTGCCGCCCTCGGCCGGAGCGGCGGCCAGACCGGTGCGCAGCAGCAGGTCGCGCAATTCGTCGCCGCGCGCGTCGAGATCGATCTCCAGCCCCTCGCCGGTGACCGGATCGGCGATGCCGCCGCGCGCCACCACCACCGCGCCGCTGATGGTGCCCTTCAGCCGCACCGGGAACGGGCGCTGGCCGGGGCGGATCGGCGCCGGGCCGACCACGCCGGCCAGTTCGAATTCAGTGCCGCTCCAGGCGCCCTTGGCCTCCAGCGTCATCGGCCCGCCCTCGATGCTTTCGGGACGGATGCGGCCCTTGGCCAGGGTGACCCGGATCTCGGGGCGGTCGGGGGCGGCCTGCCACAGCAGGGTGGCATCCTTCAATTCGACCTCGCCCAGGGCGAAGCGGGTGGCCGGGACCTCGTCGCCGACCCGGTCGAGCGCCAGCCGCCCGGTGCCGCCGGCCAGAGCGGCGGCGGCGGCCGGGGCGGTGGCGGGATCGAGATGCAGCGTCGGCCGGATCAGCAGCAGCCGCTCGGTGCGGAACTGGTGGAACAGCAGCGGCAGCAGCCCGACCCGGGCCTCGATCCGATCGACGAACAGCAGCGGCGGATCGCCCGCCGCCCCCGGCACCGACAGGCCGAGCCCGGTGACGCTGAGGCGCGGGGAGAGGCCGAGGCGCAGCTTGACCGGACCGGCGAACACCATGGTCAGGCCGGTGGCGGCGCGGACGCGCTCGATCATCACCGTCTTGTAGCGTTCGGTGTTGACCGATTTGGCGGCGGCGATCGCCGCCACCGCCAGCAGCAGCACCACCGCCAGCACGAATTTGAACAGGGTCGCGGGGCGCATCAGGCTTCTCCCATCGTCGCGTCGAGGGCGCGGGCCAGGGCGTCGAAGCCGTCGAGAATCACCCCGGCGCCGGCCTCGCGCAGTTCCTCGACCGGGTGATAGCCCCACGACACCCCGATCGCCGCCGCCCCGGCGGCCTTGGCCATCTGCATGTCATAGGCGGTGTCGCCGATCATCGCCATCCGCCCGGCCTCGATCCCGCATTCGGCCGCCGCGCGCAGCAGCATGCCGGGGGCCGGCTTGCCCGGATTGTCGTCGGCGGTCTGGATGGTGACGAAGCGGCCGTGCAGGTCGTGGGCGTCGAGCATCGCCTCGACTCCCCGGCGCGACTTGCCGGTGGCGAGGCCGAGCAGCCAGCCCTCGTCCTCCAGCCGGTCGAGCGCCTCCCGCGCGCCGGGGAACAGCGGGTCGTGGTGGCCGGGGCGCAGCCGCAATTGGTGGAACGACGCCTTGTAGGCCTCGGCCACGCCGCGCCACGTCTCGGCCGGGGCGTCGGGCAGCAGCACCGCGCAGGCGTCGGGCAGCGACAGGCCGATGATCCGCCGCACCTGCTCGGGCGGGGGCGGGCCGAGGTCGAACCGGCTCCAGGCCAGCGTCATTGCCGCCTGAATGGTGTCCTGACTGTCGATCAGGGTACCATCGACGTCGAATACGGCCAGGCGCAGGGAAGACATGGGACCTCGGGCGGGGGGAGCAAAGGCCGGGGAGAATACTCCAGCCGCCGCCGCCGACCAATCCTCGTTGCGCGCAGGTCAGCCCGCCAGGGGGGACAGGACCAAAGCTGGGGGAAGGCAGGCTGCCGCCCGCGCGCGCCTCGCGCGCGATAGCGGCAAACTCGGCGGGCTCCCGCCCGCGCCCGGCCGGGGCGATGCCCCGGACCCCATTTTTGTTTGAAAATGAAGGGCTCAGCCGGCGTTCATGAAGGTGGCGAGGCGCTCGATGCTGTCGAAATGGGCCAGGGTGGTTTCCGACACCTTCAGTTTACGGCCAAGCCGTTCCTCGACGAAGCTCATCACGTTGACCAGGCCGAACGAATCCAGCCGGCCGGTCGAGAACAGCAATTCGTCGTCCTGGTAGCTGCCCGGTTTCAGGCCGAGTTCGGTTTCGAGGAAACGGGCGATGGCGTCGCGGTGAGGGCTCATGATCTGGCTCCTTCAAGAGGGGGGAAGCGGGGTGGCGGCGGCGCGCAGCAGGGTCTCGACCACCGCGCGCACGTCGATCTTGCCGTTGCCGGTGGTCGGCATCCGGCCCAGCCACAGATGCAGCCGGCGGGGATGGAGGTAGCCGGGCAGGGATTCGCGGCAGAAGCGGCGCAGCTCGGCCAGATCGATGCCGGTTTCGCCGGCCTGGACCGCGACCTCGATCGCCTGTCCGGCCTGGGGATCGGGCGCGCCGAAGGCGACGGCGTGGACCACCCCGGGGAAGCGGTGGATCACCTCCTCGATCTCGGTCGGGCTGATCCGCACCCCGTTCGACTTGATCATGAAATCGTGGCGGCCGACGAACCACAGGATGCCGTCCTGGTCCTGGCGGACGATGTCGCCGCTCCAGCAGAACCGCTCGGCCCCGATCGCGCCCAGGCCGGGGAAGGGGCGGAACTTGCGGGCGGTGTCGTCGGGGCGGTTCCAGTAACCCATCGCCACCGTCGGCCCGCGCTGGACCAGCTCGCCGGCGGTGCCGGGCGGGCAGGGATTGCCGTCGGCATCGACGATGAACACCTCGGTGTTGCGGATCGCGCTGCCCATCGCCCCGCGCTTGCTCTCGAACAACTCGGGCGGCAGATAGGTGGCGCGGATGGTCTCGGTCATGCCGTACATCAGATAGATGCGGGTGGCGGGGAACAGCCGGGGCAGGCAGGCCAGCACCGCGTCGGGGCATTTGCCGCCGGCATTGGTGAGGTAGCGCAGGTCGGGGAACGCACCGCCGACCTCGGACAGATAGGCCACCAGCGGGGTCCAGATCGACGGCACGGCGGCGATGCCGGTGATGCGGTGGTGGGCGAGCGCCCCGGCCAGTTCGGCCGCCATCGTCACCCGTTGCAGCACGACGGTGCCGCCGACCAGCAGCATGCTCAGCACCTGGAGCAGGCCGTAATTGAAGCAGCAGGGCAGCACCGACAGCAGCCGGTCCTCGGCGCTGTTGCCGAGATATTCGGCGACGATCTGGGTGGCGGCGAGGAAGTTGCGGTGGCTGAGCATCACCCCCTTCGGCCGCCCGGTCGAGCCCGAGGTGTAGCAGATCGCGGCAAGGTCGGTTTCCAGCGGCCCCCGCGCCCCGGGTTGGAGCGGGGCGGCGGCGTCCGGCCAGCTCACCCAGCGCCGCCGGTCGCCCTCGACCGCGCCCTCGCCGACCACCACCAGCTTTTCCAGCCGGTCGGGCCAGTCCTGGGCCAGCATCTCGCCGGCCCGGCGCGCCCCGGTGACCAGGATCCGCATGCCGCAATCGCGGGCCTGATCGCGCACCTGCTGGACGTTCCAGTGGACGCTGAGATTGACCCACACCGCCCCCAGCCGCGCCGCCGCCAGCATCGCCACGATCTCCTCGGGCGATTTCTGCACGGTGACGCCGACCCGGTCGCCCGGTCCGATCCCCTGGGCCTGGAGCCAGCCGGCGAAACGCTCGATCCGCTCGGCCAATTCGCCGAACGTCACCGTCTCGGCCCCGGCCACCAGGAACACGCGGTCCGGCCAGCGCCGCCGCCCCTGTTCGACCAGATCATCCACCGTGAAAGGAATCATGCCGAACGCCTTTTGTTGAGGTTCGCTGGCGGGCTTCCCCCGCAACACCCTGTTTTTCAAAAACAAGGGAGGTCCGGAGGCTCGCCTCCGGGCTGGGCGCGGGGCGGCAGCCCCGCTATTGCTCCCCAACTCCCGTTATTTCCAGTAAATCACTGTTCCTAAATGATTATGTCGGCAAATTGACGAACACCAGCTTGGCGAGGATGCGCAGCCCGTCATAGGGCACGCCGATCCCCT
>JBDLVO010000094.1:0-3276 GCA_039804805.1 Pseudomonadota bacterium | reverse complement strand
CTGGTAGATCCGGGGGGCGCCCAGCACGAAGCCGTGCAGGAAGATCACCGCCTTGGGCCGGCCGTTGTCGCCGAGGAACGGGGTGGCGGGGCGGTAGACCCTGATGTAGCTGCCGGCCTGGCAGCGGCCGAAATCTTCCACGGTGAAAGCGGGCGAGGTGTAGATCGCGCTGAAATCGGGCTTGTCCGGCGGTTTGGGGCGGCAGGGGCCGAACAGGCGGCAAAACCCGGTCTGGGCGAGATAAACCAGCGTCGTGCGCAGAACGGTCGCCAGAATGGACATCGCCGTTTCCTCCCCGATGTTTCGTCCACTATCCGATGATTTTAGCGGGAAATGGTCAAGCTTTGGTTTAAGGGGGCCGAAACCGATTGCGCTTGCGCCGGGGGTGGGTTTGGGTTAGCCACCAGCCGGAGCCAGTTTTTCGGGGAACCAGCATGACCGAACTTTCCGCCTTGGCCGACCGGGTGGACCGGTTGCAGGGCGTTTCCGTCCTGTGTGTCGGCGACGTGATGCTCGACCGCTTCGTCTATGGCTCGGTCGATCGGATCAGCCCGGAGGCGCCGATTCCGGTGCTGCGGATCGAGCGCGAGACGGCGATGCTGGGCGGGGCCGGCAACGTGGTGCGCAATCTGGTCGCGCTCGGCGCCCGCCCGGGCTTCGTCGCGGCGGTCGGCGACGATCCGGCCGGGGCCGAGATCGGCCGGCTGGTCGCCGCCCATGCCGACATCGATGCCGGGCTGGTGATCGAGCCCGGCCGCCAGACCACGATCAAGACCCGCTTCTTCGCCTCCAACCAGCAATTGCTGCGCGGCGACCGCGAAAACCGGGGCGCGGTGGGCGCGGCGACCGCGGCCGCGCTGCTCGACGCGGCGGCGGCCCGGCTGGGGCGCGCCGGGGTGATGGTGCTGTCCGATTACGGCAAGGGGGTGCTGACCGCCGAGGCGGTGGCGGCGCTGATCACCCGCGCCGAGGCCGCCGGCACCCCGGTGGTGGTCGATCCCAAGGGCAGTGATTATTCGGTCTATCGCGGCGCCACGGTGGTCACCCCCAACCGCAAGGAACTGCACGAGGCGACCGGGCTTGCGGTCGACAGCGACGACGAGGTGGTCGCCGCCGCCCGCCGGCTGATCGAGACCTGCGGCATCCGCACCGTGCTGGTGACCCGCAGCCAGGACGGGATGACCCTGGTCGAGGGGACGGGGGCGGTGCATCACCTGCCGGCCGAGGCGCGCGAGGTGTTCGACGTGTCGGGCGCCGGCGACACGGTGGTGGCGACGCTGGCGGCCGCGCTGGCCTCGGGCGCCGGCCTGCCGGAGGCGGCGCGGCTGGCGAACGTCGCCGCCGGGATCGTGGTGGCCAAGGTCGGCACGGCGGTGGCCTATGCCGACGAACTGGTGGCGGCGCTGCATCACGACGACCTCACCGCCGGCGACACCAAGATCGTCCCCGCCGCCATCGCCGCCGATCGGGTGGCGCGCTGGCGGGCCAAGGGGCTGAAGGTCGGCTTCACCAACGGCTGTTTCGACCTGCTCCATCCCGGCCATGTCGCGATCCTCACCCAGGCCCGCGCCGCCTGCGACCGGCTGGTGGTGGGCCTCAACAGCGACGCCTCGGTGCGGCGGCTGAAGGGGTCGACCCGCCCGGTGCAGTCCGAGGCGGCGCGGGCCACCGTGCTGTCGTCGCTGGCCCCGGTTGATCTGGTGGTGATCTTCGGCGAGGACACCCCGCTGGCGCTGATCGAGACCCTGCGCCCCGACGTGCTGGTCAAGGGCGCCGACTATACCGTCGCCACCGTGGTCGGCGCCGAGCAGGTGCAGAGCTGGGGCGGCCGGGTCGTGCTGGCCGAGTTGATCGAGGGCCAGAGCACCACCAACACCATCCGCCGGATGAAAGCGGGAGAAGAGGAATGAGCCTGACCCAGCTCGGCCACGCCACGCCGCTGCCGACCGATCCCGAGGCGGCGGTGCTGGAGACGGTGCCCAACCCCCATCCCGGCAGCCTGTATCTGGTCCGCTTCACCGCGCCGGAATTCACCTCGTTGTGCCCGATCACCGGCCAGCCCGATTTCGCCCATCTGGTGATCGATTACGCCCCCGACGCGGCGCTGGTCGAAAGCAAGTCGCTGAAGCTGTTCCTCGGTGCCTTCCGCAATCACGGCGCCTTCCACGAGGATTGCACCGTCGGCATCGCCAAACGCTTCGTTGCCGCCTGCGCGCCGTTGTGGCTGCGGATCGCCGGCTACTGGTATCCGCGCGGCGGGATTCCGATCGACGTGTTCTGGCAGACCGGGCCGGCCCCGACCGGGCTGTGGCTGCCCGATCCCGGGGTGCCGCCCTATCGCGGCCGGGGGTAGAGGCGGGCTCCGCCCGCACCCGCCAAGGGCCGGGGGCCCTTGGATCCCATGAATCAAAAGGGGGTTTGGGGCCTCGCCCCAAACGGGTTCGGGCGGTAGCCCGACAACAGCGGCGGCCGCGATGAGTTTGAAGGATGAGATCCGCGCCCAGGCGCAGTCGCTGGGCTTCGTCGCGATGGGCTTCGCTCCCGCTGACGGCGACCCGCGCTGGGGCGAGGATCTGGCCGCCTTCGTCGCCGAGGGTCGCCACGGGGCTATGGGCTGGCTGGCCGACACCCCCGAGCGGCGCTCGGCACCCTCGGCGCTGTGGCCGGCGGCGCGCAGCGTGATCGTGCTGGCGGCGCGCCACGCTCCACCCGGGCCGCCGCCGGGGCCGGGGCAGGGGGCGATCGCCGCCTATGCCCGGGGGCGCGACTATCACGATTTGATCAAGAAGCGGCTGAAGGCGCTGGGGCGCTGGCTGGCGGCGCGGACCGGGGCCGAGGCGCGGCCCTATTGCGACACCGCGCCGGTGATGGAAAAGCCGCTGGCGGTGCAGGCCGGGCTGGGCTGGCAGGGGCGGCACACCCTGCTGGTGGCGCCGCGCGTCGGCGGCTGGCTGCTGCTGGGCGAGCTGATGACCGATCTCGATCTGCCGCCCGATCCGCCCGATCCGGGCGGGTGCGGCGCCTGCCGGGCCTGTGTCGCGGCCTGTCCGACCGGGGCGTTGGAAGAAAGCGGGCGGATCGATCCGCGCCGCTGCCTGTCCTATTACACGGTGGAGGGCAACGGCCCGCTGCCCGAACCGCTGCGTCCCGCCCTCGGCAACCGGATCTTCGGCTGTGATGCCTGTCAGGCCGCCTGCCCGTGGGTTCGGCGGGGGGCGGGCCTGGGCGATCCGGCCTTCGCGCCGCGTCCGGAGCTGGCGGCGCCGGATTTGGGCG
>JBDLVO010000093.1:0-2876 GCA_039804805.1 Pseudomonadota bacterium | reverse complement strand
CGAGGACCTGGGCCTCGGCCCCGAGCTACTCAAAGCACTGGCTGAAGTCGGTTATACCGTCCCAACCCCCATCCAGGCGCAGGCGATTCCGGTGGTCCTGAGGGGCCGCGACGTCTTGGGCTGTGCTCAGACCGGCACCGGCAAGACCGCGTCCTTCACCCTGCCGATGATCGAGATTCTCGCGGCGGGCCGGGCCAAGGCGCGGATGCCGCGCTCGCTGATCCTGGCCCCCACCCGCGAACTGGCGGCCCAGGCCGCCGAGAATTTCGACAATTACGGCAAATACCACCGCCTGACCAAGGCCCTGATCATCGGCGGCGAGTCGATGAGCGACCAGGCGGCGCTGCTTGATCGCGGCGTCGACGTGCTGATCGCCACTCCGGGCCGGCTGATCGACATGTTCGATCGCGGCCGCATCCTGCTCAACGACGTCAAGGTGCTGGTGATCGACGAAGCCGACCGGATGCTCGACATGGGCTTCATCCCCGATGTCGAGCGCATCGTCGGCCTGCTGCCCAAGATCCGCCAGACCTTGTTCTTCTCGGCGACGCTGGGGCCGGAAATCCGCCGCCTCGCCGATGCGTTCCTGATCAATCCCAAGGAAATCACCGTCTCGCCCGGCCATTCGACCGCGACCACGGTGACCCAGCAGCTCGCGGTGGTCGAGGAAATCGACAAGCGCGAGACCCTGCGCCGGCTGATCCGGCTCGAAAACGTCAAGAACGCCTTCATCTTCTGCAACCGCAAGCGCGACGTCGACATCCTCTACCGCTCGCTCAAGAAGCACGGCTTCGACGTCTGCCAGTTGCATGGCGACATGGCCCAGTCGGCGCGCGGCGAGACGCTCGACAGCTTCAAGCGCGGCGACGTCAAACTGATGGTCTGCTCCGACGTCGCGGCGCGCGGCATCGACGTCTCGGCGGTCAGCCACGTATTCAATTTCGACGTGCCGATCCATGCCGAGGATTACGTCCACCGCATCGGCCGCACCGGCCGCGCCGGAATGGAAGGCCGCGCCTTCACCATCGCCGTGCCCGAGGACGGCAAGGCGGTGGTGGCGATCGAAAAGCTGATCGGCAAGGAAATCCCCCGCATCACCATCGACGGAGTGCCGGCGCTGGATCTCGACATGACCGCCCGCAAGGGCCGGGGCGGACGCGGCAAGACCCCCGCCGCCCGCCCGGAACGCGCCGAACGCACCGAGCGTGCCAAGCCCGCCCGCGCCGAGGACGCCCCCGTCCGGCCGCAGGCCCCCGCCCCCGCGCCCAATCCCGCGCCGGCCGCGCCCGCCGCCGCCGCCGAACCCCTGCCCGCCAGCCGGGCCGAGCCGCGCGGCCGCTTCCGCGAGCGCGACGAACGCGGCCGGGGCCGCCGCCGGGGCCGGATCGACGAACTGGGCATCGGCGAGATGCTGCATGCCGACGACGTGATCGGCTTCGGCGATCACGTTCCCGACTTCATCCTGATCCAGATCCCGCTGCCGGCCCGGACCTCCTCGCGCGAGGAGGAAGAGGCCGAGGACGAGATCGAGATCGAAACCGAGACCGACGCGGTCGAACCGGCGGTCGAGGCCGCCGCCGACGCGGCGGAAGCGGACGCCCCCACCGCCTGACGGTGGGCGGCCGCGCCCGCGCGACGGGACGGAGGGAACGGGCTGCGGATCGACAAGTGGTTGTGGTTCGCCCGGCTCTATTCCAGCCGGTCGCTGGCGGCGACGCTGATCGCGGCCGGCGAGATCCGTCTCAACGACGCCGTCGTCGCCCGCCCGGCCCAGCCGGTGCGGGTCGGCGACCGGATCGATCTGCCGATACCCAGCGGCCGCTACCGGCGGCGGGTGACGGTGCTGGCCCTGGCCGAACGGCGCGGCCCGGCGGCCGAGGCCCGTCTGCTCTATCACCAACTGGATTTCCGCCGCGTGCCCGCCCTTCCCCCCGCGGAAGAGTGAGCCCGCCCCGCCCCGACGGGGGAGACGGCCACGGCGGATCATCGCCATGCTTGACCCGCCGCCCCGGCCTCGGCGAAAACAGGCGGCGGGAAAAGTTTCCCGCTGGCGGAAAGGGCTAAGGCGCATGCACATCCCAGGCGCGACCGGAGAGGGTGAGGTCACCCCCGGGCCCTACGATCTGCGCCGGGCCACCGAATCCGCCGCCCGCGCCGCCTATGACTGGATCGGACGCGGCGACCGCACCCTGGCCGACGACGCGGCGGTGGCGGCGATGGCCGCCCGGCTGGAACAGCTCGGCCTCGACGCGGTGCTGACCATCGGCGAAGGCCCGCGCGAGGAAATCTCCACCCTCTATCACGGCCAGCGCTTCGGCGACCCGTCCCATCCCCCGCGCTGGGACCTGGTGGTCGATCCGCTGGAGGGCACCAGCTTCCTCGCCAAGGGGATGACCAACGCGATGGCGGCGGTGGCGCTGGTGCCTTATGGCAGCCTCGACGTGCTGGCCCCGGCCCGCTACATCGAGAAACTGGTGGTGCCGCCCGCCGCCTGCGGCCGGATCGATCCCGCCGCCCCGGTGGCGGAACGGCTGCGCCAGCTCGGCCGCGCCCTGGGCAAGCCGATCCTCGACCTCACCATCTATGTGATCGAACAACCGCGCAACCGCGCCCTGGTCGAGGCGATCCATCAGGCCGGCGCCCGCGTCGCGCTCTATCCCGCCGGCGACCTCGCCGGCGCGCTGATGGCCGCCACCCCGGACTCCGGCATCGACGCCCTGATGGGCACCGGCGGCGTGCCGGAAGGAATGCTGGCGGCGATCGCGATCCGGGCGATGGGCGGCGGCTTCTTCGCCCGCATCGACCCGCAACTGGCCAGCGAGCAGCAGGCGGTGGAGGCGGCCGGCCTCGACCTGACCCGCTGGCACCGGCTGGAA
>JBDLVO010000092.1:0-8941 GCA_039804805.1 Pseudomonadota bacterium | reverse complement strand
AGCGCTGGACCGGCACCGCCACCGACAGCACCAGCCCGCCGCCCTTGCGGGTGCGGACCTGGGCGCCGCTGCGGCCCTCCAGCGCGGTCGCCACCTCGATGAAATCGCTGGCCCGCGCCCGGGGCGGGTCGAGATAGAGCGGCAAGGCGCGGTCGAACCGCATCCAATGCGCCAGCCGTTCCCACCCGGTGCGCAGGGTGTCGAACCAATGCGGATCATGCGGCGGCGGCAACAGCTCGACATGGACCAGCCCGACCGCGCCGAAGCGGAAGCGCGAATCCGCCACCAATTCGCCCCCGCCGCCGAACAGCCGCACCCGCAGCCGGGCCGGCTCGGCCAGCCGGCGCACCATCTGGCGCGCGGTCTCTGCGTTGAATTCCAGCCCCTCGCCCTCGCCCTCGATCAGCGCGCCCTCGCCGACGGCGGCGGCGACCATCTGCGCCTGGGTGGCGAGGCCGTCGAGTTCGGAGCGGATCAGCCCCTGCTTGTAGCGGTCGAGATAGAGCAGCCCGCCCACCAGCACCACCGGGGCCAGCAGGTTGACGGCGAGGATGCGGCGGGTCAGCGGCGAGGCCAGCAGCCGCCAGCGCGGCCAGCGGCGGCGGGGCAGGCCCTCGGCCGGACCGGCGGCGGCCGGCGCGGTCTTCACGCCCTATTCCTCGCGATAGCGATAGCCGACCCCGTACAGGGTTTCGATCTGGGCGAAGGATTCGTCGACCTCGCGGAACTTCTTGCGCAGCCGCTTGACGTGGCTGTCGATGGTGCGGTCGTCGACATAGATCGATTCGCCATAGGCGGCGTCGATCAACTGGTCGCGGCTCTTGACGTGGCCGGGACGGACCGCCAGCGCCTTCAGCAGCAGGAACTCGGTGACGGTCAGATCGACGCCGTGACCGTTCCAGGTGCAGGCGTGGCGGGCGGAATCGAGCAGCAGCGGGCCCCGGGTGATCACCTCGCCCACCGCCTCGGTCCCGCCGGCGGCATTGGCCTCGATCCGGCGGATCAGGGCGCGGATCCGCTCGATCAGCAGCTTCTGCGAGAACGGCTTCTTGATGTAATCGTCGGCGCCCATCCGAAGGCCGAGCAATTCGTCGATCTCGTCGTCCTTCGAGGTGAGGAAGATCACCGGCAGCGACGATTGGCGGCGCAACCGCTGCAACAGCTCCATCCCGTCCATGCGCGGCATCTTGATGTCGAGCAGGGCCAGATCGGGCGGCTGGGCGGTCAGCCCGCGCAGCGCCTCGGCCCCGTCGGTGTAGGTGCGCACTTTGAAGCCCTCGGCCTCCAGCGCCATCGACACCGAGGTCAGGATGTTGCGGTCGTCATCGACCATCGCGATGGTATGGGTCAAGGGGGGAAAACTCCGTCACTGCCGTGCCGGGCAGGATAGCAGGATGGTCGAGGTTTGCATCGGGATCGTGGCGAAATTATAGTTGGGGGACGATGGTTCCCCGCCGGCCGCCGCCGACGGGGTGAAAATGGGAACGTGGTGCGGCCCGGCTCGGGCCAAATCCGCGACTGCCCCCGCAACTGTAGGCGGAGAGGCACGGGTCCCCCTCAAGCCACTGGCCCCCGCGCGGGGGGCTGGGAAGGCCGGACCGGTGCCGACGACCCGCAAGTCAGGAGACCTGCCATCGCGAGAGTCGCCGTGAGCCTGCCGGACGGGGTGTGCCGGGAGGTCGAACAGAATTCCGTTTCGCGGCGGCATTTTGCCCTCTCGACGAACGGAGTCCGTCCCGAATGCATATCATGGAAGGTTTTTTGCCGGCGCCGCACGCGCTGGCCTGGAGCGCCGCCGCCGCGCCCTTCGTCGCCGCCGGCGCCTGGAAGCTGAAGCGGATCGTCACCGACCACCCCGAGGCGCGGCTCCAGCTCGCCGCCGCCGGGGGGTTCGCTTTCGTGCTGTCGGCGCTGAAGCTGCCGAGCGTCACCGGCTCCTGCTCGCACCCCACCGGCACCGGACTCGGCACCGTGCTGTTCGGGCCGTCGGTGATGGCGGTGCTGGGCGGCATCGTCCTGCTGTTCCAGGCCCTGCTGCTGGCCCATGGCGGCCTGACCACGCTCGGCGCCAACATCATGTCGATGGCGGTGGCCGGGCCGTGGGTGGCCTTCGCGGTGTGGAAGGGCTCGAACGCGCTCGGCCTGCCGGCGGCGGTGGGAATCGCCCTGGCCGCCGCGCTGGGCGACCTTGCCACCTATCTGGTCACCTCGGCCCAGTTGGCGCTGGCCTTCCCCGACCCGGTGTCGGGCTTCGCCGGGGCCTATCTGAAGTTCGCCGGGATCTTCGCCCTGACCCAGGTGCCGCTGGCGGTGGCCGAGGGGCTGGTGACGGTGGTGGTGATCAACGCCCTGGCCGGTCGCGGCCTGGTGCCGGGGGTGGGAGACAAGGCATGAGCGCGCGCCTCAATCTGTTGCTGCTGGGCCTCGCCGCCCTGATCGTCGCCGCCCCGCTGGTGCTGTATCCCGGCACCGAATACAGCGGCACCGACGATGCCGCCCGCGACGCGGTGGCGACCGTCGCCCCCTCCTACACCCCGTGGGCCACGCCGCTGTGGGAGCCGCCGGGCAAGGAGATGGAAAGCCTGTTGTTCGCGCTCCAGGCGGCGATCGGCGCCGGGCTGGTCGGCTATGCCATCGGCCGCCGCCAGGGAAGCCGCGCGAAGTGAGTCTGGCGATCGACCGGCTGGCGGCCGCCAGCCGGTGGCGTCGGCGCGGGCTGGGGGAGAAGAGTCTGCTCGCCCTCGGCCTGCTCGCGCTGACGTTGGCGCTGCCGCCCTGGCCGGCGGCGGCGCTGGTGCTGGCGATCGCCTGGACGGCGGCGCTGGCCGGCGCCCGGGTGCCGCCCGGGGCGTGGCTGCGGCTGGTGGCGGGGCCGTTCGGCTTCGCCCTCACCGCCACCGCCGCGCTGGCGGTGCAGATCGGCCCCGACGGCATCGCCCTGGCCGCCGATGGTGGCCGCGCCGCCCTGCTCGCCTTGCTGCGGGCGAGTGCTGCGCTGTCCTGCCTGCTGCTGCTGGCGGTGACCTGCCCGGCGCCCGATCTGGTGCGCGGCCTGCGCCGGCTCGGCGTTCCGGCCGAGATCGTCGAGATCGCCCTGCTGATCTGGCGCTTCCTGCTGCTGCTGCTCGATTCCGCCGCCGCGATCCGCACCGCCCAGACCGCCCGGCTGGGCTGGCAGGGCTGGCGCCGCTCGCTGCGCTCGCTCGGTCTGCTGATCGCGCTGCTGCTGCCCCGGGCGATGGAACGGGCGCGGCGGCTGGAGGTCGGCCTCGCCGCGCGCGGCTTCGACGGCAGCCTGCCGGTGCTGCGTCCGGCGGCGGCACTGTCCTGGGGCTTCATCGCCGCCACCCTGACGCTGGAGGCCGGCATCGCCGGAATCGGGCTATGGTGGAACTGACCCTGGAGGCGCGCGGGCTGGTGTTCGGCTGGCCCGGCGGCGGCCGTGCCCTCGACGGGCTCGACCTCAGGGTGGCGCGCGGCCGCACCCTGGCGATCCTCGGCCCCAACGGCGCCGGCAAGAGCACCCTGCTGCTGCATCTCAACGGCACCCTGCGGCCCGAAACCGGCGAGGTCCGCCTCGGCGGCGCCCCGGCCTTCTATGGCCGCGCCGCGCTGGCGGCGTGGCGGCGGCGGGTCGGGCTGGTGTTGCAGGATCCCGACGACCAGTTGTTCGCCGCCACCGTCGCCGAGGACGTCTCGTTCGGCCCGCTCAATCTCGGCCTCGCTCCGGCGGCGGCGGCGGAACGGGTGAGCGAGGCGCTGGCCGCGCTCGGCATCGCCGATCTGGCCGAGCGCGCGCCCCATCACCTGTCGTTCGGACAGAAGAAACGGGTGGCGATCGCCGGGGCGGTGGCGATGCGGCCCGAGGTGCTGCTGCTCGACGAACCGCTGGCCGGGCTCGATCCGGGCGGCGGCGCCCGCTTGCGCCGGCTGCTGGCCGGACTGGCTGCCGCCGGCACCACCCTGGTGCTGACCACCCACGACGTCGATCTGGCCTGGATGCTGGCCGACGAAGTGGCGCTGTTCGTCGGCGGCCGCACCCTGCGCCAGGGACCGGCGGCGGAAATCCTGGCCGACCGGGCGTTGCTGGCCGAGGCCGGCCTTGAACCGCCGCTGCTGCTGGAACTGGGGGTCGCCAGCCGCGCGGAGGCATTGGCCCGGCTCGGCCGATGCGCCCCCGGCTCCTCGCGGGGGTGAGCGGAGCCCCCCGTCCTGCCGCTTTTTTCGGCGCCGCCATCGCTTCGCCGCCGAAAATAGCTTTGACCCGTCGCCGCGCCGGAGCCGATCATGCCCCCGGGGGACGAAGGACCAGGGGGGACGATGGGGGATTGCGTTGTCCGGCCGGCCGAGCGCCGCCCGCCGGCCCGGTCGGGCGGTTGGCGCGTCCCCGCCTTGATCGCGGCGGCCTATGCCGTGTTGGCCGGCGCGGCCGGCGCCGCGCTGGCGGGGCTGACCGGGCCGGTGCCGGCCGGGCTGATGCTGGAACAGGGCGGGTTCGTCGCCGTCAATGCGCTGGTGATCGGCCTGTGGCTGGGCCGCGCCGGCCGGCGGGGTCGCGGCCTGGGCGAGGCGCGGGCGATGGCGCGCGCCTTCGATCGTCTCGCCGGCGACTCCCCGCTGGCGGTCCATGTCAAGGATCGCGACGGCCGGATCCGTCTGTTCAATCCGGCGGCGCGCCGGCTGTTCGGGCCGGGGCTGGCCGCCGGCGTCGATGAATCCGCGCTGCGCCCGCCGGCCGAGGCGGCGGCGGCGGCGGCGCGGGACCGCGCCGCGCTGGCGGGCGGACTGCGCGAGGACGAGGAGGTCCTGACCACCGCCGCCGGCCCGCGCCGGGTCGGGGTGATCCGGGTGCCGCTCCATGACGGCGCGGGCACCGCCGTCGGGGTGGCCGGGCTGGTGCGCGACCTGACCGAGGTCCAGGCCGCCGAAACGGCGCTGCGCCAGAGCGAGGCCCGGCTGCATGCCTTGTTCGACAACATGCTGGGCGGGGTCGCCTTTCACCAGCCGATCCGCGAGGGCGGCCGGGTGACGGGCTTCCGCTATCTCGTCACCAACGCCCGGTTCGAGGCCGAGACCGGGTTGGTCGACGTGGTCGGCCGCCGGGTCGACGAGGTGATCCCCGACCTCGCCGCGCGCGACCGCCGGCTGATCGAGACGGCGGTGCGGGTGATCGAGCAGGGTCGGCCGGAACGGTTCGATTATTTCTTCCACGCCCTCGGCCGCTGGTACGAGGTGGCGATGTTCCGCACCGATGACGGGCTGCTCGGGGTGTCGTTCCACGACATCTCCGACCGCAAGAGCGCCGAATCGCGGGTCGAGCATCTCGCCTTCCACGATCTGCTGACCGGGCTGCCCAACCGCCGCCTCGCCGAGGACCGGATGAGCCAGGCCGCCGCCCACGCCGATCGCGCCGGCAGCCGGGCGGCGCTGCTGGTGTTCGATCTCGACGGGTTCAAGGCGGTCAACGAGACCCTTGGCCACGAGGTCGGCGACACGGTGATCCGCGGCATCGCCGCCCGGCTGCGCGATTGCCTGCGCGAAACCGACACCCTGTCGCGCGCCGGCGGCGACGAATTCCTGATCGTGCTGACCGACCTGCGCGGCGGCGAGGCGGCCAGCACCATCGCCGCCAAGATCCTCGCCCGCGTCGCCGAACCGTTCGAGATCCAGGGCCTCGGGCTGGTCACCACCGCCTCGATCGGCATCGCGGTCTATCCCGACGACGGCGAGGATTTCGCCACCCTGCTGAAAAAGGCCGATACCGCGATGTATCAGGCCAAGGCCGAGGGCCGCGCCGGCTGGCGCTTCTTCGACGAGCGGATGAACCGCGACGTCGCCGCCTTGCTGCGGCTGCGCGCCGGGCTGCGCCGCGCCCTCGACCGGGGCGAGTTCGAACTGTATTACCAGCCGCAGCTCGACCTCGCCGACGGGCGGGTGATCGGGGCCGAGGCGCTGCTGCGCTGGAACCATCCCGATCTCGGCCGGGTCACTCCCGACCGTTTCATCCCGCTGGCCGAGGAAACCGGCCAGATCGTGCCGATCGGCGCCTGGGTGCTGGAGCAGGCCTGCCGCCGCGCCGCCGCCTGGCAGGGCGAGGGGCTGGCCGGGGTCGGCGTCGCGGTCAATCTGTCGGCGGTGCAGCTCCAGCGCGACGATTTCGACCACATCGTCGCGGCGGCGCTGGCCCGGTCCGGTCTGGCCCCGGACCGGCTCGAACTGGAACTGACCGAATCGGTGCTGATCAAGGATGCCGAACCGCGCCTTGCCGCTCTGTCGCGGCTGAAGGCGCTGGGGGTGCGGCTCGCCATCGACGATTTCGGCACCGGCTATTCCAGCCTCAGCTACCTCCGGCGCTTCGCGGTCGACCGGCTGAAGATCGACCGCTCGTTCGTGGCCGATCTCGCCGATGCCCCCGGTGGCGACGCCCCCGGTGACGACGCGATCGTCCGCGCGGTGATCCAGATGGCCCACAGCCTCGGCCTGCGGGCCATCGCCGAGGGGGTCGAGACCGTCGCGGTGCGCGAGCGGCTGCGCGCGCTCGGCTGCGACGAGATCCAGGGCTACCTGCTTGCCCGTCCGCTGCCGGCCGACGCCTTCGTCGCCTTCGTCCGCGACCACCATGCCGCCCGTGTCGCCGTCATCGATTCGGCTGGCGGCGGCGTCCCGCCGCTCCCTATACTTGCCGATCCCGCCTGAGAGTTTGTGAAAGAAGGCCCATCCGGCACGACCTTGACGGAAAAAAAGCGGATTTTCCCAAGGGGCGTTCTTTCACAGGTTCGATTGATTGACAAACTCTGAGCAGAGCCCCCCGCCCCATGCCCCGCCCCATGCCCCGTCTCGTCTCCCAACGCGCCATCATCAACCGCCGCGCGGTGATTTCCCGCCTCGCCGCGCTCGACCTCGACGACCTGCCGCGTTCGCGCCGGCGCGGCAAGGTGCTTGACCTGTTCAAGCAGGTGCTGGCCGAGGGACGGACCGAGATCCGCCGTCGTTTCGATGCCAGCGGCGATGGCCGCCACACCGTGCGCGAGACCTGCTTCCTGATGGATCAACTGGTGCGGCTGATCCACGATTTCGCCGCCGAGAAGGTGTTCGCCCCGGGGGTGCGCACGCTGGGCGAGGCGATGACCCTGGTGGCGGTCGGCGGCTATGGACGGGCCGAGCTGTCGCCCCATTCCGACGTCGATCTGCTGTTCCTGCTGCCCTACAAGCGGGTGCCCTATCACGAGCAGATGGTCGAGTTCATCCTCTACATGCTGTGGGATCTCGGCCTCAAGGTCGGCCAGTCGACCCGCTCGGCCGAGGAATGCATCAAGGGGGCCAAGGAGGACCTCACCGTCCGCACCGCGCTGTTGGAAATGCGCTGGCTGTGGGGCGACCAGGACCTGTTCAAGGAATTGCAGGACCGCTACCGCGCCGAGGTGATGGGGGTGTCGGGGATCGAGTTCATCGAATCCAAGCTGGCCGAGCGCGACGCCCGCCATGCCCAGATGGGGGATTCGCGCTACGTGCTCGAACCCAACGTCAAGGAGGGCAAGGGCGGGCTGCGCGACCTGCACACCCTGTTCTGGATCGCGCGCGACATGTACGACGTCGCCGGCATCGACGAACTGGCCGAGGCCGGGATCATCACCGCCCAGGCCGCCACCCGCTTCGCCAAGGCCCAGGCCTTCCTGTGGACGGTGCGCTGTCATCTCCATTACCTGACCGACCGTCCCGAGGACCGGCTGACCTTCGACGTCCAGCCCGAGATCGCCCTGCGGATGCAATATGTCGATCGCCCCGGCTCGCGCGGGGTCGAGCGCTTCATGAAGCATTACTTCCTGATCGCCAAGGATGTCGGCGACCTGACCCGGCTGTTCTGCGCCCTGGTCGAGGAGCGTCACCGCAGCAAGCCGCGCCGGCTGCCGTTCCGCCGCCTGTTCACCCGCCGCACCCAATTGGCCGGCTTCATCCAGGAGGGCGGGCGGCTCGACCTCGCCACGCCCGACCAGTTCGCCACCGATCCCGGGGCGATGATCCGGCTGTTCCACACCGCGCTCGAGAACGAGGTCGACATCCACCCCCGCGTGCTCGATCAGGTCCACCGCAACCTCAAGCGGATCGATGGCAGGCTGCGCAACGATCCCGAGGCCAACCGCCTGTTCGTGTCGATGCTGACCTCGCCCAAGAATCCCGAGGTGGCGCTGCGCCACATGAACGAGGCCGGGGTGCTCGGCCGCTTCCTGCCCGATTTCGGCCGGGTGGTGGCGCAGATGCAGTACGACATGTACCACGTCTTCACCGTCGACGAGCACACCCTCCAGGCGCTCGGCATCCTCCATTCGATCGAAAGCGGGGCGTTGCAGGAGGAGGCCCCGGTCGCCTCCGAGGTGATCCATCAGGTCGCCTCGCGCCGGGCGCTCTACGTCGCCACCTTCCTGCACGACATCGCCAAGGGACGCGGCGGCGACCATTCCCAATTGGGCGCCGAGGTGGCGCTGAAGCTCGGGCCCCGGCTCGGCCTCAGCGACGAGGAGACCGAGACGGTGGCCTGGCTGGTGCGCCACCACCTCGCCTTTCCCCGCTTCGCCTTCAAGCGCGACATCGACGACAGCAAGACCATCCAGGATTTCGTCGCCCTGGTGCAGTCGCCCGAGCGGCTCAAGCTGCTGCTGTGCCTGACCGTCGCCGATATCCGCGCGGTGGGGCCGACGGTGTGGAACGCCTGGAAGGCCGGGCTGCTGCGCGAACTCTATCACCGGGCGATGGAGGAGATGACCGGCGGTCTGGTCGGCAAGGCCCACGCCGCCCGGGTCGAGGCGGCCCAGGCCGCGCTGCGCGCCGAACTGGCGCGGATCCATTGGGCAGAGGCGGAGATCGAGGCCCATCTCGGCCGGGGCTATGCCGGCTATTGGACCAGTTGCGACACCGCCACCCAGGCCCGCCACGCCCGGCTGGT
>JBDLVO010000091.1:0-3855 GCA_039804805.1 Pseudomonadota bacterium | reverse complement strand
GCCAGGGCAGGGCGAGTCCGGCCGCGACCTGGAGCAGGATCAGGGCGAGGATCAGCCGGGCGGTCAGGCGGCGAGCGGGGCACATGGGGGAATGATAGCTATATTAGTCTATAAAGCCAGTATTCTAACGATCTTGTCAGCGGAGATCGTAGGTGATAATAGCTATCATTATCAACATGTGCTTGACAAGCGGGCGGATCCCGACCGCGTTCGCGTGGAACAGGCTTTCAGGCCCCCTGCCGCCGCCGGGCGTGGGGCGAATCCCCCCATTGGTCCCATCCCACCTTGCGCCCGGCGGTGGTGACGCGGCGTTCGAGGCAGCCCCGGCATTCCAGGCTGCCTTCGTCCAGGCAGGGCTTGCCGTCATACAACTGATATTGCGGCCGCACCCGGCGCGGGGTGGCGTTGGGCATGGTGACGTTGGCGCCGAAGCGGATGCCGCGTTCGCGTCCGTCCTCGACCAGCGCCTGCAACGCGGTGGTGGCGGCGATGTTGAGGTCGGGCAGGCTGAGCCGCGTCACCGCGATCATGTTGAGGGCCAGGGTCAGCAGCGCCTCCCGCTCCATCATCGCCTCTTCCGGCAGGGCGCCGCCGGCGGAATGGAGGTACGGCCCCATCCCGATCATGTCGATGTCGCGCTCGGCGTAGAAGCCGATATCGGCGGCGAGGTCGTCCAGCGTCTGGCCGGGCAGCCCGATCATCACCCCGGTGCCGACCTGGAACCCGGCCGCGCGCAGATCGTCGAGCGCCTGGAGCCGGCCGGCGAAGCTCTGTTCGGGCGGATGGATCGTCGCGAACAGCGCCGGATTGCTGGTCTCGATCCTGAGCAGGTAGCGGTGTGCCCCGGCCTCGCGCCAGCGCCGGTAGGTGGCGAGGCTCTGCTCGCCCAGCGACAGGGTGATGCCGAGCCCGTCGGGCAGGCGGTCCGAGCGCGAGCGGTCGCGGATCTCGGCGACCAGATCGGCGACGAAGGCGACGAAGGCCTCGTCGCGCCGCTCGCCGGCCTGGAGCACGCAGGAGCCGTAGCCGGCCTCGGCGCAGAACAAAGCCGCCTCGATCGCCTCGGCCCGGTCGAGCCCGTAGCGCACCAGCTCGCGGTTGGAGCGGCGGATGCCGCAATAGAGGCAGTCGAGCGCGCAGCGGTTCGACAGCTCGATCAGCCCCCGGTAATGGACACTATCGCCGACGGTCGCGGTGGTGCGGTCGAAGGCGGCGCGGCGCAGTTCCTCGATCGCGGCGGGATCGGTCAGGCCGAGCAGCCGGACCCGTTCGGGGTGGGACAGCAGCGCGGTCACGACGCGGCGGCCCGCTCGAACGCGGCCAGGGCGGAGGGGAAGCAGCCCAGCGCGCGCGGCAGTACCCCTTGCAGCAGCGAGATCGCCACCCCGTAATTGGTCATCGGCACCCCCTGGCGGCCGGCGCGGTCGAGCCGGGCCAGCATGGCGCGGCGGGTGACGGTGCAGCCGCCGCATTGGACGATCAGGGCATAGGGGCTGAGGTCGTCGGGGAAGTCCCTGCCCGCCGCCACCTCGACCTTGATCCCGCCGCCGACATATTGGTTGAGCCAGCGCGGGATCTTGACCCGGCCGATATCGTCGGCGAGGGGATGATGGCCGCAGGTCTCGCCGATCAGCACCCGGTCGCCGGGCTTGAGGCGGGGGATCGCCGCCGCCCCGGCGGCGAGGCGGTCGAGGTCGGCCTTGAAGCGGGCCATCAGGATCGAGAAGGTGGTCAGCGGGATGGTGGGCGGGGTGTCGGCGCAGGCCTTCAGCACCACCTGGGAATCGCAGATCACCAGCCGGGGCGGGCTCTTCAGCCGTTCCAGCGCCCCGCTCAGCTCGCGTTCCTTGACCACCAGGGTCAGGGCGTCGCTGTCGAGCATCTCGCGGATCACCTGGACCTGGGGCAGGATCAGCCGCCCCTTGGGCGCGCCGAGGTCGATCGGCACCACCAGCACCGCCAGTTCGCCCGCCGGCACCAGATCGCCGGCGAGGCGGGGTTCCTCCAGCCGCGCCGCCGGGGCGAGAAGGGTGATCGCCTGGCGCAACGCATCGATTCCGCTGCCGGTCAGCGCCGATACCGCCAGCGCCTCGGCCCCCAGCCCGGCCGCCGCCGCTTCCGGCACCGCCAGATCGGCCTTGTTGCGGACCACCAGCATCGGCGTGCCGCGATCGCGCAGGGTGGCGGCCAGATCGGTCTCGAACCGGCTGATTCCCTCCGGCCCCAGCACCAGCAAAGCGAGATCGACCCGCTCCAGCACCGCCTCGGTGCGGCGGACCCGGGCCTGACCGAGCGCGCCGTCATCGTCGATCCCGGCGGTATCGACGAACAGCACCGGCCCGATCGGCGCCAGCTCCAGCGGCTTCTCGACCGGATCGGTGGTGGTGCCGGGCTGGTCGGAGACGATCGACACCGCCTGCCCGGTCAGGGCGTTGATTAAACTCGATTTGCCGACATTGCGCCGGCCGAACAGGCCGATATGCAGACGCAGGCCGCGCGGGGTCTCTTGCATCAGGGTCTATCCTTTTCGTGGGCTCCGCCCACACCCGCCAAGGGCCGCAAGGCCCTTGGATCCCATCAATTGTCGGGAAACGGCTGGAGAAATCAATGGGTTCCAAGGGCCTTGCGGCCCTTGGCGGGTGCGGGCAGCGCCCGCGTCCTTTTCTCTACCCACGATAGCCAAGGGCGGCGAGGGCGGCGGGAGAGAGCAGGCGTTCGGCCTCGGCGCGGTCGATCAGGCCCTGTTCGACGGCGAGGTCGATCACCGGGCGGCCGCTGGCGCGGGCCTCGGCGGCGAGGGCGGCGGCGCGGTCGTGGCCGAGGCGCGGCACCAGGGCGGTGACGGGGGCCCACGAGGCGGCGAGGTGCTCGGCGCAGGCGGCGCGGTCGGGCTCGATCCCCTCGACGCAGCGTTGGGCGAACAGGGTATCGGCGGCGGCGAGCAGCGACAGGCTGGTCAGCAGGGCGTCGGCCAGCAGCGGCAGGAAGGCGTTGAGTTCGAGCTGGCCCGACATCGCGGCGGTGGTGACCATCGCGTCCTGGCCGATCACCGCCAGGGCGGTCTGGCCGACCGCTTCGGCGATCACCGGGTTGATCTTGCCCGGCATCAGGCTGGAGCCGGCCTGGACCGCCGGCAGGATCAGTTCGCCGATGCCGCCGCAGGGGCCGGAGGCGAGCAGGCGCAGGTCGGACGAGATCTTGAACAGGCTGACGGCGTGGGCTTTGAGGATGCCCGACACCTCGACCAGCGGGTCGGCGTTCTGGGTGGCATCGACCAGGTTCTCGGCCCGGGCCAGCGGCAGGCCGGTGCGTTCGCGCAGCCGCTCGACCACGCGGAAGATGTAATCGCGCGGCGCGGTCAGGCCGGTGCCGATCGCGGTACCGCCGAGATTGACCACCCGCAGCCGTTCCTCGCATTTGAACACCCGCCAGCGGTCGCGCGACAGCGCCTCGGCCCAGGCCGAGGCGGCGGCGGCCAGGGTCATCGGCGCCGCGTCCTGCAACTGGGTGCGGCCGAGCCGGACCACGTCGGCCCAGGCCGCCTCGCGCCGCTGGAACGCGGTCTGGAGGTCGGCGATCGCCGGTTCCAGCCGCTTCAGCAGGGTGATCGCCGCCACCCGGATCGCGGTGGGGAACACGTCGTTGGTCGATTGGTGCAGGTTGACGTGGTCGTGCGGGTCGATCTCGGCATAGGCGCCGCGTTGGCCGCCCAGTATTTCCTCGGCGCGGTTGGCCAGCACCTCGTTGACGTTCATGTTGAGCGAGGTGCCGGCCCCGCCCTGGAGGGCATCGACCACGATGGCGTGGTCCAGCGCGCCGCGCTCCATCTCGGCGCAGGCGGCCAGGATCGCCCCG
>JBDLVO010000090.1:0-4897 GCA_039804805.1 Pseudomonadota bacterium | reverse complement strand
CTGGTGATCCTCGATTTCCTGATCCGCCACGGCCACCTGTCGCCCGACCACGAGCCGGACTATCTCGATCTGGTTGCCGGGTTGCGGCGCGGTGTCCGATAGCGCCGGCCCCCCCCAGTCGCGCCGATGGTTCGCGTCCCCGGGGCGCGACGAACTATTCTTCCGCCATGGTCGCGTTTGGGCAATTATTCTTACCGTCCGTTCGGGTTGACTGACCCCCCCAAAATCATTGCTCGGACCCGCGCGCGGGTCTATGGTCGCCACTCTTTTCGGCGGCGCCACGGCGGGCTGCGGCCGGTTCAAGTCAGGGAGATACGGAACAGATGAGCGGACCAGGGATTCCCGGCGGACGGACGACCAACAGCAAACTGCTGGGCTGGATCGAGGAGGTGGCCGCGCTGTGCCGGCCCGACAATATCTATATCTGCGACGGTTCCCAGGCCGAATATGATTCGCTGTGCGAGAAGATGATCGCCAGCGGGACGATGATTCGGCTCAATCCGGCGCTGCGTCCCAATTCCTACCTGTGCCGATCCGATCCCCGAGACGTCGCCCGGGTGGAAGACCGAACTTTCATCTGCTCGATCAATCGCAACGACGCCGGCCCGACCAACAACTGGGTCGAGCCGAAGGAAATGAAGGCGCGGATGCGCGCCCTCTATGACGGCTGCATGCAGGGCCGCACCCTCTATGTCGTGCCGTTCTCGATGGGTCCGCTCGGCTCGAACATCGCCCATATCGGCGTCGAGCTGACCGACAGCCCCTATGTCGCCGCCAACATGCGGATCATGACCCGCATGGGCCAGAAGGTGCTCGACCTGCTGGGCGAGACCGGCGAGTTCGTCCAGTGCCTGCACTCGGTCGGCAAGCCGCTGGCCAAGGGCGAGCAGGACGTGGTGTGGCCGTGCAACCCGGACAACATCCACATCACCCACTTCCCGGAAGAGCGCAAGATCTGGTCGTTCGGCTCGGGCTACGGCGGCAACGCGCTGCTCGGCAAGAAGTGCTTCGCCCTGCGCATCGCCTCGGCGATGGCCCATGACGAGGGCTGGCTGGCCGAGCACATGCTGATCGTCGGCGTCGAGAGCCCCGAGGGCGAGAAGACCTACGTCGCCGCCGCCTTCCCGTCGGCCTGCGGCAAGACCAACTTCGCGATGATGGTCCCGCCCGCGGGCTTCGACGGCTGGAAGATCTGGACCGTCGGCGACGACATCGCCTGGATCAAGCCCGGCCCCGACGGCCGCTTCCACGCCATCAACCCCGAGGCCGGCTTCTTCGGCGTCGCCCCCGGCACCGGCGCCAAGACCAATCCGTCGGCGATCGCCGCCTGCGCCGCCAACACCATCTTCACCAACGTCGCCCTGACCGACGGCGGTGACGTGTGGTGGGAAGGCCTGACCGACGACAAGCCGGCGCACCTGATCGACTGGAAGGGCAACGACTGGACCCCGGACAGCGCCACCCCGGCGGCCCATCCCAACGCCCGCTTCACCGCCCCGGTCAGCCAGTGCCCGAGCGTCGATCCCGATTGGGAGAACCCGGCCGGCGTGCCGATCTCGGCCTTCATCGTCGGCGGCCGCCTGTCGAAGAACGCGCCGCTGGTGGTGCAGTCGTTCAACTGGGCCCACGGCGTCTATCTCGGCGCCACCATGGGCTCCGAAGCCACCGCCGCGGCGGTCGGCCAGGCGGCGATCCGGCGCGATCCCTTCGCCATGCTGCCGTTCTGCGGCTACAACATGGCCGATTACTTCAATCATTGGCTCAACATGGGCCGCGCCGTCGCCAATCCGCCGCCGATCTTCCGGGTCAACTGGTTCCGCAAGAACGCCGAGGGCAAGTTCATGTGGCCGGGCTACGGCCAGAACATGCGGGTGCTGAAGTGGATCGTCGACCGGGTCCATGGCCGCGCCAACGGGGCCGAATCCCCGATCGGCGTGGTGCCGACCTACCACGACATCGAATGGGCCGGCCTCGATTATCCGGCCGAGACCTTCAAGGAACTGATGAAGATCGACCGCGAGGCCGGTGTCGCCGACGCGCGCAGCCAGGAGGATCTGTTCGACAAGTTCCTCGACCGCGTGCCGAAGGAGATGCTGTTCGAGCGCGAGATGCTGAAGTCCCGTCTGTGGCGGGCGCCGGCGGTGTGGGAGCTGGCCAGCGAGATCTGATCGCCGCGCAGGCCGTGGTGTGACGATGGGCCGGGGGCGTCTGCCTCCGGCCTTTTCGTCGTGTGGGGCGTGGCCGGAGGGAGGTCTTTCCGTCCCGCGCGATCGTGCCAATATATCGGCCGTGGTGGACACGGCCCGCGTCGGGCGGGGACCACCGCCGGGACGCGGCAGGGAGGCGTGACGGGTGGACTTTCTTTCCCCGAAACACGGGTGCGACCCGGCCGCCGCGGTGGATTGCGGCGACCTCGGCATCCGCATCGACCGCCAGGGCCGCTGGTACTATCACGGCTCGCCGATCGCCCGGCGCGAGATGGTCTGCCTGTTCGCCTCGATGCTGTGCCGCGACGCCGACGGTTCCTATCTGCTGGTGGCGCCGGGCGAAATCGGGCGGATCGAGGTCGAGGACGTGCCCTTCCTCGCCGTCGAGATGTTCGTCGGCGGCGCCGGCCGCGAGCAGATCCTGTCGTTTCGCACCAATGTCGACGCGCTGGTCACCCTCGACGCCGACCACCCGCTGCGTCTGGCCGGTGGCGGGGCCGGGGCCGACGCGCCCGCCCCCTATCTGGGGCTGGAGGGGGGATTGGAGGCGCGGTTGACCCGATCCGTGTACTATGAACTGGTCGCGCGGGGGTGGGAGGAAGAGCGGGATGGTGAAAAGGTTTATGGCGTATGGAGCAGCGGCGTGTTCTTTCCCCTGGGGCGGCTGACCCCGCCCGAATGAGTGTCGAGACGATCGCCCGGCGGCTGGCCGCCCGCCCGCCCGGCGGGCTGCGCCGCACCTCCCCCAGCGATGACGACGACCTTGCGGCGATGGTGCCGTCGGCGGTGTTGCTGCCGCTGATCGACCATCCCGGGGCGATGACGGTGCTGCTGACCCGGCGCACCGCCCATCTCGCCCATCATCCCGGCCAGATCAGTTTTCCCGGCGGCCGGCTCGAACCCGAGGATGGCGGCGACGCGGTGGCCTGCGCCCTGCGCGAGACCTGCGAGGAGGTCGGGCTGCCGCCCGGCCGGGTGCGGGTGCTGGGGCGGCTCGATCCGCTCGCCACCGGCACCGGCTTCCTGATCGAGCCGGTGGTCGGGCTGGTGCGGCCGCCGGTCGCCTTCACCCCCGACCCGTTCGAGGTCGCCGACCTGATCGAGCTGCCGCTGGCCTTCGCCCTCGATCCCGCCAATCATCAGGGGCTGACGGTCGAGCGCGCGGGGCGGTTGTGGTCGGGCTGGCGGCTGGCCTGGGGCGACGCGGTGATCTGGGGCGCCACCGCCGCGATGCTGGTCAATCTGTCCGAGGTGCTGATCGATGGCCCCGGCTGAGCCGGGCGGCGGCGGCCCGCATCGCCGTCCGGGCGATCCGGTCGGCCAATTGCCGCCCCAGCCCTGGCGCACCGCCGCGCCGACCCGGACGGTGCTGGCGGTGCTGACCGCCGGCGGGGCCGAGGTCCGTTTCGTCGGCGGCTGCGTGCGCGACGCGGTGTGCCGCCGGCCGGTGCGCGACATCGACCTCGCCACCTCCGAGCCGCCCGATCTGGTGCTGCGCCGCCTTGCCGCCGGCGGGCTGCGCGGCATTCCCACCGGCCTCGCCCACGGCACCGTCACCGCCCTGGTCGGGGGGGTGCGCTTCGAGATCACCACCCTGCGCCGCGACGTCGAGACCGACGGCCGTCATGCCAAGGTCGCCTTCACCGACGATTGGGTCGCCGACGCCGCCCGGCGCGACTTCACCATCAACGCGCTGTCGGCCGATCCCGACGGGCGGATCTACGATCCGTTCGACGGGCTGGCCGATCTCGGCGCCGGCCGGGTCCGCTTCGTCGGCCTGCCGGCGCGGCGGATCGAGGAGGATGCGCTGCGGTTGCTGCGCTTCTTCCGCTTCCATGCCTGGTTCGGCCGGGGCGATGCCTGCGACCGCGACGCCCTGGCCGCCTGCCGCCGCTTCGCCCCCCGCCTCGCCACGTTGTCGGGCGAGCGGATCGCCGCCGAAATGCTGCGGCTGCTGCAGGCCGAGGATCCCGCCACCACCCTGGTGGTGATGCAGGCCAACGGCGTGCTGGCGCCGATCCTGCCCGAATTGCGCGACATCGCCCGGCTGCGCCAGCTCGCCTGGCTTGAACGGCGCGGCCTGGCCCGGCCCGACATCCGTCCCGATCCGCTGCGCCGCCTCGCCGCCCTGCTCGGACCCGATCCGGCCGAGGCCGCCGCCGTGGCGGCGCGGCTGCGGCTGTCGGCGGCCGACCGCGACCGTCTCGCCGCCCTCGCCGCCGCCGAACCGGCGATCCTGCCCATGTTGTCCGCCGCCGCCTTCCGCCGCCTGCTGTACCGCCACGGCGCCTCGCGCCTGCGCGACCGCACCCTGCTGGCCTGGGCGGCGTGGCGCGACGGCCGGCTGCGGCCCGACCCGGCCGACACCGCCGCCTGGATCGGCCTGCTCGATCTCGCCAGCCGGTGGGAGCCGGTCGCCCTGCCGGTGCGCGGCGCCGACCTGCTGGCGCTGGGGCTGGCCCCTGGTCCGGCGGTGGGACGGCTGCTGGCCGACCTTGAGGAATGGTGGGCCGAGCGGGATTTCCGCCCCGACCGCGCCGCCTGTCTGGCCGAAGCGCGGGCTCGGCTGTAGCCGGCCAAGGGGCGGGTGCCCCTTGGCGATCCCCCCGGAGGGCCAAAGGCCCTCCACCCGATGGGGTCGCGGGGCCGGTGGCCCCGCGCGGAGAGCGCCGAGAGGCGGAGCCTTTCGG
>JBDLVO010000089.1:0-5315 GCA_039804805.1 Pseudomonadota bacterium | reverse complement strand
TCGGCGGCGGGATCGGAGGCGAAGAAGACCACTTACGACGTCGACGGCACCATCGCCGACACTATGCGCCTGCGCACCGAGGTCGATTACACCCGCTTCACCCAGGAGCTACGGATCAGTTCGCCCGACCATGCCGAAGGTCCGCGCTGGGTCGGCGGGCTCTATTACTTCGACCAGACCGATCACAACACCGTCGACATGAACATGAACGGGATGGGATTCGGCACCCAGGTCATCAAAACCACCACCGACACCCGCAACCTCGCCGCCTTCGGCCAGGCGACCTGGCCGGTGCTGGACCAACTCGCGGTGATCACCGGCCTGCGCTACGACATCGAATACAAGGATGTCGACAACCATCAGGTCTGGGGCGTGATCGGACGGGACTACACCGATTCCAAAAATCTGGTCGCCCATGCCTGGCTGCCCAAGGTCGGGATCGAATACAAGCCGGTCGAAGGACTGATGGCCTTCGCCACCTATTCAGAGGGCTACAAGGCCGGCGGCTACAACAACCTGTCCAACGAACTGGGCAAGGAAGTCTACCGGCCGGAATACACCACCAACTACGAAATCGGCCTCAAGCACACCGGGCTCGACAATACCCTGCAAACCAAAGTGTCGCTGTTCTGGATCGACTGGCGCGACCAGCAGGTCGAGGAAAACGTGCTGACCCAGTCGAGCATTTCCAATGCCGCCAAGAGCGTCAGCCGGGGGGTCGAACTGGAGGTGGCGTGGCAGGCGACCCGGCAGATGCTGCTGAAGGCCGGCGGCGGCTGGAATGACGCCCATTTCGTCAATTACTACGATGGCGGCACCAATTATTCCGGCAACCGCCCGCCCAACGCCCCGGCCTACACATACAGCCTGGGCGGCGATTACCGCTTCGACAGCGGCCTGTACGCCCACGCCGACTGGCTGGGAACCGGCGATATCTATTACGACAGCGCCAACCAGCAGAAGGGCAAACCCTACGGCCTGCTCAACATGAAGACCGGGTACCAGTTCGACAGCTACGAGGTCGCGCTGTGGATCAAGAACGCCCTGGACGAGGTCTATGTCACCCGCGCCTTCAATCTCGGGACCGCCGCCGCCCCCGCTTATGGCGGCATCGCCGGGGATCCGCGCACCTTCGGCCTGACCCTGACGGCGCGGTGGTGAGGATGGCTGCCCCGCTCCCGGCCGAAAGCCGCCGCCTGCTGGCGATGATCGGCAGCCTCTATCTGGTGCAGGGACTGCCGGTCGGACTGGCGTTCCAGGCCTATCCGGTGCTGCTGCGTGACGGCGGCGCGCCGCTCGGCCTGATTGCGCTGGTGCCGCTGGCCAGCCTGCCCTGGGTGCTGAAATTCTGCTGGGCCCCGCTGGTGGAGAACCATTGGAGCCCCCGGCTGGGCCGCCGCCGCAGTTGGATCCTGCCGATGCAGGCCCTGCTGGCGCTCGGGCTGGCGGCGATGGCCCTGCTGCCCTTCACCGCCGCCAACGCTCCGGCCTTGCTGGCGCTGGTGGCGCTGACCTCGCTGGTCGGAGCCACCCAGGATATCGCCACCGACGGCCTCGCCTCGGAACGCCTGTCGGACAGCGGACTGACCCACATCAACACCTTCCAGGTCGCCGGCTTCATGGTCGGAATGCTGGCCGGCGGCCCCGGGGCGATGGTCGGGATCGCCACCCTCGGCCATCAGGCCACCCTGCTCGGCCTCGCTCTGCTGGTCCTGCTGTGCGGGGGGCCGGTGGCGCTGTGGCGCGAGCCGCCGCCGCCACGCGGTCGCCCGCAGCCGGCTTCGTTGCGTGCATTCCTGCGCCGCCCCGGCGCCCTGCCGTTCCTGGCGCTCGGGATGAGCGCCACCATGGGCGGGGCGGTGTCGTTCGGGGTGGCCAAGCTGTTCCTGATCGATGCCGGCTGGCCGCTCGACGCGGTCGGCACCCTGTCCGGCACCGGCAACTTCCTGATGATCATCGCCGGCTGCGCCCTGGCCGGACTGGCGGCAAGCCGGTTCGGACCCTGGCTGACCCTGCTGGGCGGTGGGGGGCTGGTCGGGACGAGTTCGCTGGCCTGGGCCATGCTGGCGCTCGATCCGGCGCGGGCGATCGACGCCACGCCGGCGGTGTGGGGGCTGGCGACGGCAAGCGGTCTCGGGATCGGACTCTGCACGGTGGCCTCCTACACCCTGCTGATGGGCTTCGCCCGCCAGGGCGATCAGCCGGCCACCGATTACGCAGTGTTCCAGGGGCTGCAAACCCTGGGCGAAATCCTGGCGATGGCGGCGGCAACCGCCGTGGCGGCACGGGCCGGCTACCCGGCCGCGCTGTCGATCGGGCTGGTCATCGCTCTGATCCTGCTGGCTCTGCTGCCCCGGGTGCGGCGGCGCGAGCCGTCTCCCACCGCCAGCGCGCAGGGGGCGGAATGAGCGGGGCGGGCTCCGCCCGGCCCCACCCCCTGTTCCCGTCCGGCCGATCGCCTCGACCGGACATGCTCCCATCCTCTCGGCAGGACCCCCTCGCATGACCTCTCCCGATCTTCCTCCGGCTTCGCTGCCGCACGATCTGTCGCCCTGGACCATGTTCCTGTCGGCCGATTCCCTGGTGCAATCGGTAATGATCGGGCTTGCCCTGGCCTCGGTGGCGACCTGGAGCATCTGGCTGGCCAAGATCGTCGAACTGCGGCGCGCCCGCCGCCGGGTGCGGGCGGTAACGGCGACCCTGGACGAAACCGCCAGCCTGACCGAGGCGGTCCGGCGCCTCGAACGCGTCGCCGGGGCGGAAGCCCAACTGGCCCGGGCGGCGATGGTGGAGGCACGCCTGTCGGCCGGCGTGGCGGCCGAAGGGATGAAGGAGCGGGTGGCCAGTCGCCTCGGCCGGATCGAAGCGATGGCGGGACGGCAATTGGCGCAGGGAACCGGCATCCTGGCCACGATCGGCGCGGTCGCCCCGTTCGTCGGTTTGTTCGGCACGGTATGGGGCATCATGAACAGTTTCGTCGGCATCTCCCGCGCCCAGACCACCAACCTCGCAGTGGTTGCGCCCGGCATCGCCGAGGCATTGCTGGCCACCGCGCTTGGTCTGGTCGCGGCGATTCCGGCGGTGGTGATCTACAACGCCTTCGCCCGGTCGATCTCGGGCTACCGGGCGGAACTGGCCGACGCATCGGCCGCCGTCCAACGCATCGTCAGCCGCGACATCGACCGCCGCGCCCTGCCGCCGCTCAAGGCGGCGGAGTGACGTCGATGGCCTCCTCCCCCGTCCGGGACGAAGACGAACTCGCCGAGGCTCACGAGATCAACGTCACCCCGTTCATCGACGTGATGCTGGTGCTGCTGATCATCTTCATGGTGGCCGCCCCGCTTGCCACCGTCGATGTCAGGGTCGACCTGCCCTCCTCGACCGCCACCCCGGCCCCCCGCCCCAACCGGCCGCTATCGCTGACGGTGGCGGCGGACAAAACCCTGAGGGTCGGCGACAGCATCGTGAGCGGGGATCAACTGGCGGCGGCGCTCGATGCCGGTTCGGGCGGCGACAGGGAAGCACCTCTCTTCCTTTATGCCGATTCCGGCCTCGCCTACGGCACCCTGATGGAGGTGATGGATCGGGTCCGCGCCGCCGGCTATCGCCGGGTCGCGCTGGTGGGAACGGAAGAAACACGATGAGACCGGTCACGGCGACGCCCTTCCCGCCGGCCACCCTGCCCGGAGCGGAAACGATCGGGAGGGGGGAGGGGCCGGGCTGGCGTCACTGGACGGCTTCGACCGTGGCGGCGGGGCTCCTGCACGTCGGCCTGTTGACCGCCGCCATCGTGTTGCCGGCACCATCGCCGCCACCGCCACCGGCGATGATGATCGACCTCGCGCTGCTCCCCTCGCCGCCCGCACCGACACCGCCTGTCCCCGAAGCGAAGCCGCCTCAACCTCAGCGGCCGGAAACGGCCGAAATCAAGCCCCCCCCTCTTCCCCGCAAACTGGCCCGACCGGAGCCCCGCAAGCCTCCAGCCATCCGACCTGCGCCCACGGTTCACGCCGAGAACATCGGGCCCACGCCGGCGGCGGTGGATCCCTCCCCGAAGGAACACGCCGTTTCCTCCCCCGCGCCTCCCCCCCCGTCAACACCGGCCCTAGCACCGTCCCCGGCGCCCCGTGCGTCGGCGATCGCCCTCTGGCGGAGCGCGCTGCAACAGTATTTACAGAGCCGGAAACGCTATCCCCGTGCCGCGCAGTCACGGCGTCAGGAAGGGGTAGCAACTATCCGTTTCATACTGGACCGCACAGGGAACTTAATGTCGCTCGGTCTGGAACAGAGCAGCGGCACGGAGATGCTGGATGAAGAAGCGCTTGATCTGGTCCGCCGGGCCCTGCCGCTTCCACCTCCGCCCCCCGAAGTCACCGGCGAGCGGATCGAAGTGGTCCTTCCGATCGAGTTCCGGCTGCGATAGCCGTTGTTTCTCGTCTGCTTGGCAGGCCGGGAGCGGGTTCCGTGTTGGCGGCGCCGGAAGCGTCGGAACGTCGATGGATTTCGTCTCCGACAGCCACAGCCGACCGGACAGCGCCGTCATGGCGCTACGCGCCATGACGGCGCACCAAAAACGAAACCCCCGCAAGGGGTTAGCCTGCGGGGGTTTGGATCAAATCTCGCATTGGAGCGAGTTATAACGAAAGTGGTTGCGGGGGCAGGATTTGAACCTACGACCTTCAGGTTATGAGCCTGACGAGCTACCGGGCTGCTCCACCCCGCGGAAATGCGCTGGCGCGGCGAGGGGGTTATTGTAATCGTGAAAGGTTTTTTCTGGTTTCCTTGGAAGACCTGGCAGCGACCGACTCTCCCGTGCCTTAAGACACAGTACCATGGGCGCAGAGGGGTTTCACGTCCGAGTTCGGGATGGGATCGGGTGGAGGGCCCTCGCTATGACCACCAGGTCGTCGAAGGAAACCAAAAGGATCTGGATGTGTGTGGATCGAAGTTTTCTTGCGGCCTAAGGCCGGGCTTGCCGCCGCGCATGGGCGATCAAGCCGATCGAGCGATTAGTATGGCTTAGCTTCACGTGTTGCCACGCTTCCACATGCCACCTATCAACGTGGTGGTCTTCCACGGCTCTGATAGGGAAACCTGGTTTTGAGGGGAGCTTCCCGCTTAGATGCATTCAGCGGTTATCTCGTCCGCACGTGGCTACCCGGCAATGCCGCTGGCGCGACAACCGGTACACTAGAGGTGCGTCCATCCCGGTCCTCTCGTACTAGGGACAGGTCCTCTCAAGTTTCCAACACCCATGGTAGATAGGGACCGAACTGTCTCACGACGTTCTAAACCCAGCTCACGTACCACTTTAA
>JBDLVO010000088.1:0-4374 GCA_039804805.1 Pseudomonadota bacterium | reverse complement strand
GACGTGCTCGGCGTCTGGGCGCTGCATGGGATGTGCGGGGCGATCGGCGGCATCGCCTGCGGCCTGTTCGGCCAGCAGATGCTGGGCGGCCTGGGCGGCGTCAGCCTGCCGGCGCAGTTGGTCGGCACCCTGGCCGGGGTGGCGGTCGGCTTCGTCGGCGGCCTTGCCGTCTACGGCGCGCTGAAGGCGACGCTGGGCATCCGCCTCGCCCCCGAGGCCGAGTTCAGCGGGGCGGATCTGGCGATTCACCAGATCGGCGCCTATCCGGAAGAGGCGATGCCGGTGCACGACGACGCGATCGCGATGGCCGCCCACGCCGCTAACCTCAGACGCGGCTGACCCCGTTTCGCACCGCAAGCCGCCGGGGGCGTTTCCTCCGGCGGCTTTTTTTATTGGTTCATCGGGAGGCGAAGCCGGTTTATTGGGCTATCGCCCAAACCCATTTGGGGCGATGCCCCAAACCCCCTTTTCTTTCAAAGATGAAGCGTCCGCTACCGAAGCAGGTCCAGGAGCCGCTGGCTCCTGGCGGGTGCGGGCAGAGCCCGCGTTAAGCCTCGGGCAACCCGGCGACCCGCCGGATCAGGGCATAGACCACCTCGGGCCGCTCCTCGTGAGCGAGATGCCCGAGTCCGTCGAAGATCGCCAGTTCCGAGCCCGGCACCATCGCATGCACCTTGCGGGCGACGGTGGGGGGGATGGTGCGGTCGTTCGATCCGCTGGCCAGCACCAGATGGGGCGCGAGCCGGGGCAGATCGTGGCGCAGCGGCTTGAGGTCCCAATTGGCCATCATCGCGATGGCCGAGCCGACATGCTGGGGCGAGGTGCCGAGGCGGCGGTACAGCTCGACCGTCTCCGGTTGCAGCACCGAGCCGGTGCCCTTCATCAGGTCATCGACCATCGAGGTGTAGCGGGCCCGGAGCGCGAACAGATAGGGCGGGTGGGGCAGGGCGGCCATCAGCTTGGCCAGCGGCGAGAACACCCGCTGGGTCATGCCGTCGAGCGGCAGCAGGGCGCCGCCGAGGCTGATCACCGCGCGGGGAGCGATCATCCCGTCGAGGCACATCCGGATCAGGATCGCCGCCCCGGCGGAATGCCCGACCACCAGCTCCGGCGCGACCTGCAATTCGTGCAGCAGGGCGGCGTGGGAGCGGGCCATCCCCGGCAGCGACAGGTGGGACGGCGCCGGGCGGGTGGTGAAACCGTGGCCGGGCATGTCGGCGGCGACCACGGTGAAGTCGCGGGCCAGCAGCGGGAACAGGCCGGCCCAGGAATGGGTGGCGGCGCCGGTGCCGTGGATCAGGACCATCACCGGCCCGGATCCGGCGATCTGGACGTGCCAGGTGAGGCCGCCGGCATGGACGAACCGGCTGGCCTGGCGGTTGGGCCAATCACGCCCATCCTTGTCCCAGATCAGCCGGCTGCGCATCATGCTTATCCTCTTCTGGCCTCGGCGGCGACCGAATCGGCGGTGGTCGCCTTCACCGCCTTCGACATCGCCTGGGCGTCGGCATAGGGGAGCAGCAGGTACTTCGCCCCCATTTCCGCCGCCAGTTTCTGCGCCATCGCCTGCGGCCGGCGCGCGGTATCGATCAACATCGTGGCGAAGCCGGCGATGCGCAAGGCCTGGGCGGATTCGATCGCGTCCTTTTCCGCCTGGGGCCGGCCCGGAGTGCCGTCGCGGGCGATGTTGCCCTGGCCGTCGGTGAGGAACACCAGCACCGGGGTCTGGCCCTTGTCGCGGCAGGCGGTGGCGACCATCCCGGCGGTGTCGATCGCCGAGGCGAGCGGCGTGCCACCGCCGCCGGGCAGGCCGGCCAGCGAGCGCTTGGCCCGCACCAGCGAGCGGGTCGGCGGCAGCAGCACCTCGGCCTGCTTGCCGCGGAACGCCACCAGCGCGACGTTGTCGCGGCGGACATAGCAATCGGCCAGCAGCAGCTCGACCGCGCCCTTGGCTTCGGCCAGACGCTGCAACGCCGCCGAGCCCGAGGCATCGACCACGAAGATGGTGGTGGTTTCCGAGCGCTGCTTGAAGTGGGTGCAGCGGAAATCGCTGCGCCGGACCTCGACCAGGGTGGAGATGCGGCCCTCGCGTTCGGCTTCCTGGCGGCGGATCGGCTGCCACGGCGCGGCGGCGCGCAGGGTCTCGATCAGGTTGAGCCGGGTGTTGGCGGTCGGCTCGCCGGCGCGGGTGGCGGCGGGGCGGCCGCGCCGGCCCTTCTTCTTGGCGGCGCCGGAGCGTCCGGCGCTGTTCGACTGGGCGCGGGAGCGGACGGCCTTGCCCTCGCGCAACTGGGCCAGCAGCTTGTCCGGGATCGCCGCCTGGGCGACGGCGATCATCATCTCCTCCAATTCCTTGGGGTCGATGCTGTCGGCGTCTTCCTGCTCCTCCGGCTCCTCGGGCGGGTCGGGTTCGGCATTCTCCTCGGGCGGCGGCGGCTCGTCGGGGGGCGGCGGCTCCTCTTCCGGCGGCTCGGCGCTGGGCAGGATGGTGGCGCGCGGGGCCAGCACCAGCGAGACGGCGGCGGCGGCGTCCTCCTGGGTCACGCTGTCATGGCCGGCCAAGGCGGCGGCGGCGCGGGCGACCTTGATCGCCAGCACCGAGGCCCGCACCGAGATCACGCCGAACGCCAGCGCGGCCGAACAGATCGCGTTCAGCATCTCGTCGGCGATGGTGACCGCATCGAGCCGGGCGCGGGCGGCGGCGACCGCCTCGGCCGGCAGCGCCGGCACGGACAGGTCGGCCTCGGTCACCGCCGACAGATCGAGCAGGAAGGCGAGGCGGTCGGTCAGCGCCACCGGCGGATGCTCGTCGTCGGCGAGGCCCTCGTCGAGGGCGACCACGCCGATCCGGGTGGCCGAGCGCAGGCCGAGCCCGTCGCGTTCGAGCTGGACCTCGCCGCGATCGATCACGCCGCCGACCCGGCCGGCGATTCCGGCGGACAGGCGCTCGGCCATCGCCAGCACCACCACGCCGCCATCGGCCTCGACCAGCAGGCCGCGTTCGGCCACCGGCTTGCCGGTGCGGAGCGTGGCGGCAAGGTCGAGTCCGCCGAGCAGGCGGCTGTCGGTGATGTGGTTGGGCACGCGGCGGAGCGGAGCGCCCTCCGGCAGGTAGTCGCGCAGCAGGGCAAGCCAGCGGTCACGGGCCGGATTGGCCAGCGAGCGCAGCGAGACCCCGTGCAGGCCGACCGGATCGATCGCGAACAACGCGACGGCGCGCGCCGCCGCGGCCCAGTGCGGCGAGGCCGCGGGGCCGGCGTCGGCGGTGGTGCTCATTCCCCGAACACCTCCTGGATCGCGCGCTCGATGCGGACGGTCGAGCCGGAATCGTCGAGCACGTTGCGGCGCAGACGGTGACGCAGCGCCGACGGGGCGACGCGGCGGATATGCGCGGCCAGCACCTCGTCGGCGCCGTCGAGCGCGGCGACGGCGCGGGCGGTGCGCAGCAGGGTCAGTTCACCGCGCAGGCCGTCGGTGCCGAGCAGCATGCACAGCTTCGAGGCCAGTTCGAGCACCGGATCGGACACGCCGATGCCGGGCAGGCGGGCGCGGGCATCGACGATCTTCTGGCCGATCTTGGCGTCTTCCTCTGCCCACTGGGCGACGAAGCCCTCGGGGTCGCGGTCGAAGGCGTCGCGGCGCTTGACCACCTCGATGCGGGCGGCGAGGTCGGTGGGGGTGCGGATCTCGACCGACAGGCCGAAGCGGTCGAGCAATTGCGGGCGCAGTTCGCCTTCCTCGGGGTTGCCCGAGCCGACCAGCACGAAGCGGGCGGGGTGGCGGATCGAGATGCCTTCGCGCTCGACCACGTTCTCGCCCGAGGCGGCGACGTCGAGCAGCACGTCGATCAGGTGGTCTTCGAGCAGGTTGACTTCGTCGATGTAGAGGAAGCCGCGATTGGCGCGGGCGAGCAGACCGGGCTCGAACGCCTTGACGCCCTGGGTCAGGGCGCGTTCGAGGTCAAGCGCGCCGACGACGCGGTCCTCGGTGGCGCCGAGCGGCAGGTCGACCACCGGCACCGGCACCATCGCCGTTTCCGCCGGCTGGCCGTCGGTGCCGTGGCGGCCGTGACAGCCCTCGACGCAGGGCTTGTTCGAGGCCGGGTCGGCGGCGTAGCGGCAGCCGCTGACCACCGCCATCTTCGGCAACAGGGTCGCCAGGGCGCGCACCGCGGTCGATTTACCGGTGCCGCGATCGCCCAGGACCAGAACGCCGCCGACGGTCGGCGACACCGCCCCCACCAGCAGGGCCAGTTTCATTTCTTCCTGGCCGACGATCGCCGAAAAAGGAAAAACAACGCGCATGGTCATACCGCTCCGAACTGGATGATGTGTCGCGCGCCGGCACCGATGCTGGCGCGCGCCCGTGCCCCCC
>JBDLVO010000087.1:0-3256 GCA_039804805.1 Pseudomonadota bacterium | reverse complement strand
CCTGACCTTCCAGCAGGTGCAGAAATACGAGCGCGGCGCCAACCGGATCGGTTCGAGCCGGCTGTTCGATCTGGCGCGGATCCTCGACGTGCCGATCTCGTTCTTCTACGACGACATGCCGGACGAGGTGAAGGCGATGTCGCCGGTAGCGGTGGTACGCGGCGATCAGGCCCCGGCGCACACCCCCACCCCCGACCAGGACGTGCTGGCGCGGCGCGAGACGCTGGAACTGGTGCGGGCCTATTACCGCATCCCCGATCCCCGGGTGCGCGCCCAGGTCTATTCGCTGGCCAAGTCGCTGGCCAAGAGCGGAGAGGATGACGCCACCGATCAGGCCGAACGGTCGTGACGCGGGGCTGAGCGGGAGCGGAGACAGGAGGTCGCCGCCCCCGATACCACCACCGCCGATCAGGCCGCCCCGGCGGCCTGATCGCGGCGGTCAAGGCGCGCGGTTTGGGATCAGCGCGCCACGCCGAGCCGGGCCGGCTCGGCCGAGGTCAGATCGGCCAGCACGGTTTCGCCGGCGATCGCCTTCTGGCCCACCACCACCAGCGGCCTGGCGCCGACCGGCAGATAGATGTCGAGCCGGCTGCCGAAACGGATCAGGCCGAAACGCTCGCCGGCCTCGACCCGCTGCCCTTCCTTGAGGTCATTGGCGATCCGGCGCGCCACCAGACCGGCGATCTGGACGAAGGCGAGGTCACGCCCGTCGGCCAGACCCAGCCGCACCCCCACCCGCTCGTTCTGCTCGCTCGCCTTGTCGAGCGAGGCGTCGAGGAACTTGCCGGGACGATAGACCGCGCGGGTCACCGTGCCGTCGGCGGGGACGCGGTTGACGTGAACGTTGAACACGTTCATGAACACCCGCACCACCGGACGGGGCGCGTCGCCCATTTCCAGTTCGGCCGGCGGCACCGCCTGTTCGACCGTCTGCACCAGACCGTCGGCCGGCGACACCACCAGACCGGGGCGGACCGGCACGACCCGGCGCGGATCGCGGAAGAAACCGGCCGCCGCCAGGGCGAACAGCAGCGACAGGGTGCCGAGCAGGCCCCAGATCCAGCCCAGCACCAGCCAGCCGAGCAGGCCGGCGCCGACGAACACCCAGCCTTCGCGATTGATGCCGAGCAACGGCGGCTTGACCGCCCAGGCGCCGCCGGGGGCCTGGGGCAGGATCACCACCTCGGACGACGGCGCCGGAGCGGCGGCGGCCGGAGCGTGGCCCGGCGCCGGGGTGGATTTGTGGGGCGCCGACTGGTCACCGTCGTGGCTCGGGACCGGAACGGGCGCGGGTTCGGGCGTGGACGCGGGCGCGGGTTCGGTCGCCAGCGGCGCCGGCGCGGCCACGGCGGCGGTGGGCGCGGCGTGCGGCGCGGCGGCGGGTTTTCCCCCCTTGTTATGGGTCTTCGTGGGTTTGCGGGCCATGTTTCCCCCAATGCATGAACGGCTCGAATCCGGCCGCGATGCGACGCGGCCGGCTGCCGCCCATTCTTAGAGCGGTTCGGCCCGGGATGAAACCTTCATGACGGCGCGGCGGAGGGGGCCGCCCGTTGCGGGGCTGCCGCCCCGGCCCCGCCTGGAGGCTGGCGCCTCCAGACCTCCCCCTGGTTTGAAAATAAAATGGGGGGGGGATGCCCGAAAAAGACGAACCCTCCCCCGCCGGTCCGGGCGGGAGAGGGTTCGGGACGCGACAGACCAGATCAGGCCAGTTCGGCCAGAACGGTTTCGCCGGCGATGATCGACTGCCCGGCCGCGACGGTGGCCGCAACCCCCTCGGGCAGATAGACATCGACGCGGGTGACCAGATGGCCGAGCGAGAAGGACGCCTTTTCCTCGTTGGTGGCGGTGGCGGCCTCGCCCTTGAACTTCTTGATCAGGTCCTTGACCGGATCGAGGCTGAGGCGGCTGATGCCGGCGCGCTGACCGGCCTTGACCGGCTGGCCCTCGACCAGATCGTTGCTGAGGTGGCGGACCACCGGGCCGGCGACCTGGACCACGGCGACCGGGCGGTTGCCGGCGGCGGCGACGACCAGACCGAGGCGCTCGTTCTCGGCGGCGGCGGCGGGACGGGAGGCATCGGCGAAGCTGCCGGCGACCTCGACGGTCTTGACCACCTTGCCTTCGACCGGAACGCGGTTGACATGAACGTTGAGCAGGGTGCGCAGCAGGGTGATGCGCACGCGGGGCTTGTCACCCAGGCCCAGTTCGGCCGGCGGCGCCGCGGTTTCGACCGTCTTGACCACGCCATCGGCGGGGCTGACCACCACCCCATCGCGCGCCGGGGCGACACGCTCCGGATCACGGAAGAACCAGACGCTCCACAGGGTAGCGAAGAACCCCAGCAACCCCAGCAACCCCCAGATCTGACCCAGCACCCAGGCCACCACCGCGAACAGCGCGATGAACAGCCATCCCTCACGATTGACGGGGAACGACAGGTACTTGGTCAGTGAATTTTCCTCGGCCATATCCACCCCTCCGGATAATGTGTCCCGCCGGATGCGTCGGGACATGGCACCTTATACACCCGGTCTTTTGGATTTTCATCCCGAAAAACAGCATGCATAGTAAGGGCTTCACCACTCCGGACCCCAGGGTTGGCATGAGCAGGATGATGAGTTTAGGCAGCGGGAAATGGGCCTTGCCCCTCAGTCCCGAATCGGTATTGCGCGACGGCGGCGGCAACGCCCTGCCCCTCAACGAGGGCACCACCCAGTTCGAGTTCGGCTATCGCGACATCCGCTTCGTCGGCCGGCTGGAGGTCGGCGGCGGCACGGTGTCGCTGCGGGTGGTGGGCGATCTGGGGCCGATGCCGTTCTCGGCGGAATCGATGCCGGCCCGCAGCGGGCTGACCCGGATCTGTGCCGTCGCCAACGAGGAACTGGGCGGCACCCACCTGCGGGTGGTGCAGGGGCGGATCCTGCTCGGCACCGAAACCCCGCTCGACCCGCCGCCCACCGCCGCCGGCCTGCTGACCACGCTCGCCCGCTTCCTGCTGCCGGCGCGGCCCTATCTCGACCTGATCGCGGTCTATCTGCGCCCGCCGCTGACCCCGGCCCCGCCCGGCGAGCCGGTGCTGCAACCCACCTGGCGCCGCCGCCGCCACTGACCCGCGCGCGGCCGCCCCGCGCGCCGCTTGGGCAGGGCTGCCGCCCCGCCACCCCGCTTGGGGAGCAAAGCTCCCCAAACCCCTCATTTTTTGCTTTTTTCCGGATGCCCCGCATCGGAGCCCGATGCGCGGATCAAGACATTGAAT
>JBDLVO010000086.1:0-3414 GCA_039804805.1 Pseudomonadota bacterium | reverse complement strand
CCAGACCCGGCTGGCGCGCCGGGGCGATCACCTGCTCGCCGACGCGCCGGCGCCGATCGCCGGGCTGATCGAGGCGCGCGGACTCGGCATCCTGCGTTTGCCGCATGGCCCGGCCCCGTTGGCGCTGGTGGTCGATCTGGTCGCCGATCCGGCCGAAATCGAGCGCCTGCCGGCGCCCGAGACGGCGGAATGGCTGGGGGTGACGCTGCCCCGGCTGCGTCTGGCCGGATTCGAGGCCTCGGCGGCGGCGAAGGTTCGCCTTGTGGTGCTGGCGGCTCCGCGGGATATAATGAGGGGGTCATGAGCCCGGACCCCTCGTCCTCTTCCGTTTCCGCCGCCGGTCGGGTGGTGATCGTCACCGGCCTGTCCGGCGCCGGCAAGACCCTGGCGCTGAAGGGGCTGGAGGATCTCGGCTGGGAGGCGGTCGACAATCTGCCGCTGTCGCTGCTGGGCAGTCTGGTGCGCTCGGATTGCGGCCTGGCCCGGCCGCTGGCGGTGGGGATCGATATCCGCACCCGCGATTTCGGGGTCGAGCCGGTGCTGGCCACCGTCGAGCGGCTGATGGGCGAGGGCGGCGGCCGGGTCGATCTGCTGTTCCTCGATTGCAGCGACGAGGCGCTGTGTCGGCGCTACACCGAATCCCGCCGCCGCCATCCGCTCGCCGCCGACCGGCCGTTGCAGGACGGCATCCGCCACGAGCGCGCCCTGCTGCTGCCGCTCAGGGCGCGGGCCGATCTGGTGATCGACACCTCGGACCTGCCGCCGGCCGCGCTGCGGCGGCTGCTGGCCGGGCATTTCGCCCCCGAGCAGGACCGCACCGGGCTGGTGGTGTTCGTCACCTCGTTCGCCTATCGCAACGGCCTGCCGCGCGAGGCGGATCTGGTGTTCGACGCCCGCTTCCTCGCCAATCCGCATTACCGCGCCGAATTGCGGCCGCTGACCGGGCGCGATCCGGCGGTGGCCGATTACGTCACCGCCGATCCGGCCTTCGCTCCATTCCTCGACGGCCTGACCGGATTGCTGGCACCGCTGTTGCCTCGCTTCGCGGCGGAAGGTAAGAGCTATCTGACCATCGCCATCGGCTGCACCGGTGGCCGGCACCGCTCGGTCGCGGTGGCCGAACGGGTGGCCGCCTGGCTGCGCGGACGGGGGGAGCGGGTCGACCTGCGCCACCGCGAACTCGAGGAAGGCGCCGGGTGAAGGGGGAATCGCTCATGACATGGATTGACATCAGGCACCGGCGCGGCGGCGACAGCCGTGGATCGTCCGGCGCGGAGGGAGGAAAATGATCGGGCTGGTTCTCGTCACCCACGGCCGGCTGGCCGACGAACTGGTTGCCGCGCTCGAACACGTGGTCGGACCGCAACCCAACGTCGCCGCCGTCTGTATCGGCCCCGACGACGACATGGAGCAGCGGCGCAACGACATCCTCGAAAGCGTCGCCCGTTGCGACGACGGCGACGGGGTGGTGCTGCTGACCGACATGTTCGGCGGCACCCCGTCCAACCTCGCCATCTCGATCATGGACAAGGCCCGGGTCGAGGTGATCGCCGGGGTCAACCTGCCGATGCTGATCAAGCTCGCCAGCGTCCGCCATTCCGAGCCGTTGGCCGAGGCGGTTGCCAGCGCCCAGGAGGCGGGGCGCAAATACATCAACGTCGCCTCTAAATTGCTGACCCAGGATCGTCGATGAGTTCTGAAGTTCTGCGCCGTGGCGCATTGATTGCCAATCGTCGCGGGCTGCATGCCCGTGCCGCCGCCAAGTTCGTCAAGCTGGCCGCCACCTTCAACGCCCAGGTCACCGTCGGCCACCGTGGCACCGAGGTCTCGGGGATCTCGATCATGGGACTGATGATGCTGGCGGCGGCGCCCGGATGCAGCATCGACATCTCCGCCGCCGGCGACGATGCCGAGGCGGCGGTGGCGGCGCTGGTCGAACTGGTCGACCGCAAGTTCGACGAAGACTGAACGCGACGATGCGGGGCCCGCCGGGTCCCGCAGGCAACGGGCGCGGCTGCGCCCGGATCACGGCAGGCGAGGTGGGGGATGACGGTGCGGGTCGCGGGCGGCGAGGTCGTGCTCGAAGGGTTGGCGATTGCCCGGGGGGTCGCGATCGGAGTGGCCTATCCGCACGATTCCGGCACCATCGCGGTGGCCGAACGGCGGATCGAGCCCGAGGCGGTGGCGGCGGAATGCGCCCGCTTCGCCGAGGCGGTCGCCGCCGCGGCGCGGCAGGTCGAGCAATTGCAGGTCAAGGCGGTCGATCTCGGCGGCGCCGCCGCCGAGGAGATGGGCTATCTGCTCGACGCCTATCGCCAGATGCTGAAGGGCTCGCGGCTGGTGCGCGGGGTCGAGCGCCGCATCGCCGACACCCACATCAATGCCGAGGCGGCGGTCCAGCGCGAGATCGCCGGCATCGTCCAGAGCTTCGAGGCGATGGACGATTCCTATCTCGCCGCCCGCGTCGCCGACATGCGCGACATCGGCCGCCGGCTGCTGCGCAACCTGACCCACACCCCGCACCGGCCGTTCACCGCGCTGCCGCGCCGGGCGGTGATCCTGGCCGAGGAGATGACCCCGGCCGACACCGCGCTGCTCGACCGTCGCCGCGTCGCCGGGCTGGCCACCGTGGTCGGCGGCGCCGAAAGCCACACCGCGATCATGGCCCGCTCGCTCGGCCTGCCCACCGTGCTCGGCATCGCCGGGCTGATGAAGGGCTTACGCGGCGGCGAGCCGGTGATCGTCGATGGCACCGGCGGCGTGGTGGTGATCAACCCCACCCCGGCCACCCTGCGCCATTACCGGGGCAAGCGCGCCCATTTCCTGCGCGCCCGCCGCGCCTTGACCCGGCTGCGCGACCTGCCGGCCGAGACCCGCGACGGCACCCGCATCCGCCTTCAGGCCAACATCGAGCTGCCGGCCGAGGTCGGCGCGGTGCTGGAATGCGGCGCCGAGGGGATCGGCCTGCTGCGCAGCGAGTTCCTCTACATGAACCGCGACGACCTGCCGTCGGAGGAGGAGCAGTATCAGGTGCTGCGCGGCCTGATCGAGCGGCTCGACGGGCGGATGCTGACGGTGCGCACCTTCGATGCCGGCGGCGACAAGCTGGCCCCGGCGCTCGGCCTGTCGATCGGCCCCAATCCGGCGCTCGGCCTGCGCGCGATCCGGGTCGGGCTGGCCCGGCCGGCCTTGCTCGAAACCCAGCTCGCCGCGATCCTGCGCGCCGCCGTGCATGGGCCGGTGCGGATCCTGGTGCCGATGATCGCCACCGTCGAGGAACTGCGCGCCACCCGGCGGATGCTGCGGGCGGCGGCGGCGCGGCTGATGAGCGCCGGCATCGCCATTCCCGATCCGCTGCCGCCGCTCGGCGCGATGATCGAGGTGCCCGGCGCGGCGCTGGCTGCCGACGCCCTG
>JBDLVO010000085.1:0-6372 GCA_039804805.1 Pseudomonadota bacterium | reverse complement strand
GTCGTGGACGTGGCTTTCGCGCAGGCCGGAGGCGGTGATGCGGCGGAAGGTGCAGTTGGTCTGCATCTGGGCGATGGTGGCGTTGCCGGTATAGCCCATGCCGGCGCGCAGGCCGCCGATCAACTGGTGGATCACCGTGCCGACCGGGCCCTTGTAGGCGACCCGGCCCTCGACCCCTTCCGGCACCAGCTTCAGCTTGTCGCTGACCTCGGCCTGGAAATAGCGGTCGGCCGAGCCGCGCGCCATCGCCCCGAGCGAGCCCATGCCGCGATAGGATTTGTAGGAGCGGCCCTGGTAGAGGAACACGTCGCCGGGGCTTTCCTCGGTGCCGGCGAACAGCGAGCCGATCATCACGCAATCGGCCCCGGCGGCGATCGCCTTGGCGATGTCGCCGGAATATTTGATGCCGCCATCGGCGATCACCTTGACCCCGGCGGCATGGGCGACCTCGGCCACTTCCATCACCGCCGACAATTGCGGCACGCCGACGCCGGCCACCACCCGGGTGGTGCAGATGGTGCCCGGACCGATGCCGACCTTGACCGCGTCGGCCCCGGCCTCGATCAGGGCGCGGGCCGCCGCCGGGGTGGCGATGTTGCCGCCGATCACCTGGGTGCCGCGCATCGACTGCTTGATCGCCCGCACGGCGTCGATCACGCCCTTGGAATGGCCGTGGGCGGTATCGACCACCACCACGTCGACCCCGGCCTCGACCAGGGCCTGGGCGCGGGCGAAGCCGTCGGGGCCGACCCCGGTGGCGGCGGCGACGCGCAGCCGGCCCTTGCTGTCCTTGGCGGCGGTCGGATGGGTTTCGGCCTTCTCGATGTCCTTGACCGTGATCAGGCCGATGCAGCGGTACTCGGCATCGACCACCAGCAGCTTCTCGATCCGGTTCTGGTGCAGCAGGCGCTTGGCCTCGTCCTTGCTGACGCTTTCACGCACGGTGATCAGCCGCTCGCGGGTCATCAACTCGTGCACCGGCTGGGCCGGGTTGGAGGCGAAGCGGACGTCGCGGTTGGTGAGGATGCCGACCAGCTTGCCGCTGCCGCGCTCGACCACCGGGATGCCGGAGATCTTGTGGTCGGCCATCAGCGCCAGCGCCTCGGCCAGGGTCTGGTCGGGATGGATGATCAGCGGATCGACCACCATGCCGGATTCGAATTTCTTGACCTTGCGGACCTCGGCGGCCTGGGCCTCGATCGACAGGTTCTTGTGGATCACGCCGATGCCGCCATGCTGGGCCAGCGCGATGGCGAGGCGGGCTTCGGTGACGGTGTCCATCGCCGCCGACAGCAGCGGGATGCCGAGTTCGATCGAGCCGGTCAGTGCGGTGCGGGTGTCGGCCTGGGCAGGCAGCACCTCGGACTCCGCCGGCACCAGCAGGACATCGTCGAACGTCAGCGCTTCCTTGATGATCATGCCACCTCCGGGGGGAAAAAAGGGAACGGTCCGGCGGGCGATCCCCGCGACCGCCCCCGGGGCCGAAATTCGGCAGGGAAACCCGTGTGGCGCGCCATCATACACGATCGCCGCCGCCCCTCAAGGATTCACGGCGCGGGGGAGGGCTGATCCAGGCGCGCGGCCCGCGACGACCCGGCCTTGTGCCCGGCCGGATCCTATCGTATAAGTTGGTGCGGGGATGAGCAGGCCGGAACCGCCGGCAGACGTGGCGATACGCCCGGGGGCGCGCAATGAGACTGTTCAATGCCATTCTCGAATGCCCCCATTGCGGGGAAAGCTGCGAGCATCGCGTGATGGTGTATGGCGACGGGACGGCGGTGGCGTGGTGCAGTGTCTGCCACAACCCCGTCGAACTGTTGGTGACCCAGTTGCGCGCCCGGCTGGCCAGCCGGCGCGGACGACAGGCAGCGGAATGACCTTTACCCGATTGTTTTTTTCGCCTCTCCCGCTGGTCCTCGGACTGGCCGGGCTGGCCCTCGCCGGCTGTAGCGCCGCCTCGGTGCCCTGGCACAACCCGTCGGTATCGCCCGAACAGACCCGGCACGATTACTACGCCTGCCGCCGTCAGGCCGAGCGGGATTCCGGCTGGCGCGAGGAAAGCGCCTCCAGTCCGTTCCGCGATTACGACCGCCAGCAGGCCAAGGGCATCGCCGATGCCAGCCTCAAGGCCTGCATGGTCGGGCTCGGCTATCAGCCGCTCGACCGGGCCGCCGCCGACCGGCCGAAACCGGCGGCGCCGTGACCCCGGCGCCGATCGCGCCCGCCGCCGCCCTCGCCCCCGACGCCCCGTTGCTCAGCCCGGACGCGCTGCGGGCGCGGGTGCTGTACCGCGACGGGGCGGTGCTGGTGCTCGACAAGCCGGCGGGGATCGCCGTCCATGCCGGCCGGCCGGGCGACGATCATCTCGGCCGCCATCTCGACGCCTTGCGGTTCGGCATGGCCCACCCGCCCGAACTGGCCCACCGCCTCGACCGCGACACCTCGGGCTGTCTGGTGCTCGGCCGCCATCGCCGCGCGCTGGCCCGGCTGGGCGAGATCTTCGCCCAGGGGCGGGCCGACAAGGTCTATTGGGCGGTGGTGATCGGCCGTCCCCGCCAGGAGGAGGGGGTAATCGAGCTGCGGCTGAAGAAACGCGCCGCCAGCTTCGGCTGGCGGATGGAGATCGACCCGCGGGGCGGGCAGGAGGCGGCGACCCGCTGGCGCCTGCTCGGCGGCGACGGCCGCCTGTCCTGGCTGGAATGCCGGCCCCTGACCGGCCGCACCCATCAGATCCGCGCCCATTGCGCCGCGATCGGCCACCCGCTGGTGGGCGACCGCATCTATGGCCGGGGCACCGGCACCCTGGCCGGCGACCGGCTGGCGCTGCATGCCCGCTCGGTGACGCTGCCCTACCAGCCCGCTCCTCCGCCGATCGCGGTGGAGGCGCCCGTCCCGCCGACGCTGGCGCCCTTGCTGACCGCCTGCGGCTGGACCGCCCCGTAACGGTTTTTTACCGCGCCGCTTCCTCTGGGGTCAGGGTCTTGAGGGCGAGCGCGTGCAGCTCCCCGCCCATCTTGTCGCCCAGGGCGGCATAGACCGCCTGATGCCGCCGCACCGGCGACAGACCGGCGAAGCGGGGGGACACCACCCGGGCGGCATAATGATCGCCATCCCCGCGCAGATCCTCGATGGTGACGTCGGCCTCGGGCAGGGCGGCCCGGATCAGGGCTTCGATCTCGGCGGCCGGCATCGGCATGGTTCGCCTCCTGTCAGGGGGAAGAGACGGGGAGGTCCAGGAACCTCAGGTTCCTGGCGGGTGCGGGCAGAGCCCGCCTCCCTTTTTCCTCCCCGTCCGGTTTTTCGCTTCAGTCCCGCCCGCCGGCCATGTAGCCCGGCAGCCAGGATTCGTGGGCGGTGGCCAGTTCCTCGACCGCGATGGCGCGGCCGCCGACGCTGATGACGTGCCCACCGGTGCGGCCGATGACGCGAACCGCAGTGTCGTGCTCGACCGCCTCTTCCAGCACGGTCGGCAGATCGTGATCCTGGACCTCGATGACGTAACGCCCCTGATCCTCGCCGAAGCACCAGGCGTGCAGCGGCAGGGTCGAGGGCGCCTCCAGCGCGGCGCCGACATGATCGGCCGAGGCCATCGCCATTTCCGCCACCGCCACCAGCAGACCGCCGTCGGAGACGTCGTGGCAGGCCTGGACCAGCCCGTCATGGATCAACTGGCGGACCAGTTCGCCGGCGCGGCGCTCGCGGTGCAGCGCCACCGGCGGCGGCGCCCCCTCCTCGCGGCCGCAGATCTCGCGCAGATAGAGCGAGGCGCCGAGCCAGCCCTTGGTCTCGCCGACCAGAACGATGGCGTTGCCGACCGCCTTGAAGGCGACGGTGGCCGAGCGGGAGACGTCGTCGAGCAGGCCGACGCCACCGATCGCCGGGGTCGGCAGGATCCCCTCGCCCTGGGTCTCGTTGTAGAGCGAGACGTTGCCGGAGACGACCGGGAAGTCGAGTTCGCGGCAGGCCTGCCCCATGCCCCGGATCGATTCGACGATCTGGCCCATGATCTCGGGCTTTTCCGGATTGCCGAAATTGAGGTTGTCGGTGACGGCGAGCGGCAGGGCGCCGACCGCGCAGAGGTTGCGGTAGGCCTCGGCCACCGCCTGCCGCCCGCCCTCGTAGGGATCGGCCAGCACGTAGCGCGGGGTGACGTCGGTGGTCAGGGCCAGCCCCTTGCCGGAGCCGTGGACGCGGACCACCGCGGCGTCGCCGCCGGGGCGCTGGACGGTGTCGCCCATCACCATGTGGTCATACTGTTCCCAGATCCAGCGGCGCGAGGCGAGATCGGGGCAGCCGACCAGGGTCTTCAGCGCATCGACCGGGCTGACGGTGGAGGGCACGTCGCGCGGATCGAGCGGGGCCGGCTTGACCGGCGGCAGCCAGGGCCGGTCGTAATCCGGCGCGGCGAGCGCGAGCGGATCGATCGGCAGGTCGGCCACCACCGCGCCGTGATGGCGCAGCACCATCCGCCCGGTGTTGGTGAGGGTGCCGATGATGGCGAAATCGAGTTCCCATTTGTCGAACACCGCCCGGGCCAGCTCCTCGCGGCCGGGCTTGATCACCATCAGCATCCGCTCCTGGGATTCCGACAGCATGATCTCGTAGGGGGTCATGCCGGTCTCGCGCACCGGGACCTGATCGAGGTCCATGTCGATGCCGAGCCCGCCCTTCGAGGCCATTTCGAACGAGGAGGAGGTCAGGCCGGCGGCGCCCATGTCCTGGATCGCGACGATGGCGTCGGTGGCCATCAATTCGAGGCAGGCCTCGATCAGCAGCTTCTCGGTGAAGGGGTCGCCGACCTGGACGGTCGGGCGCTTTTCGGCCGAGGCCTCGTCGAACTCGGCGCTGGCCATGGTGGCGCCGTGGATGCCGTCGCGGCCGGTCTTCGAGCCGACATAGACCACCGGATTGCCGATGCCGGCGGCGGCGGAATAGAAGATGCGGTTCTTGTCGGCCAGCCCCACGGTCATCGCGTTGACCAGGATGTTGCCGTTGTAGGAGGGGTGGAAATTGACCTCGCCGCCGACGGTGGGGACGCCGACGCAATTGCCGTAGCCGCCGATGCCCGACACCACCCCGGCCAGCAGATGGCGGGTCTTGGGATGGTCGGGCGAACCGAAGCGCAGCGCATTGAGGTTGGCGATCGGCCGCGCGCCCATGGTGAACACGTCGCGCAGGATGCCGCCGACCCCGGTGGCCGCGCCCTGGTAGGGCTCGATGAAGCTCGGGTGGTTGTGGCTCTCCATCTTGAAGATGACGGCCTGATTGTCGCCGATGTCGATCACGCCGGCGTTCTCGCCCGGGCCCTTGATCACCCACGGCGCCTTGGTCGGCAGGGTCTTCAGCCAGCGCTTGGAGGATTTGTACGAGCAATGCTCGGACCACATCACCGAGAAGATGCCCAGCTCGGTCAGGTTCGGCTCGCGGCCGAGAATCTCCAGCACCTTGGCGTATTCGTCGGCGGTCAGGCCGTGCTGGGCGATGAGATCGGGGGTGATCGCGCTCACGACAGGGCCTCCACCAGGGACTCGAACATCGTCTTGCCGTCGGATCCGCCGAGCAGATCCTCGGCCAGCCGCTCGGGATGCGGCATCAGGCCGAGCACGGTGCGGCCGGGATTGAACACTCCGGCGATGTTGTTGCGGGCGCCGTTGGGATTGGCGGCGTCATCGACCGCGCCGTCGGCACCGCAATAGCGGAAGGCGACCTGCCCCTGATCCTCGATCGCCGCCAGGGTGGCGTCGTCGGCGAAGAAATTGCCCTCGGCATGGGCGATCGGCATCCGCACCACCTGACCGGCGGCGTAGCGGTTGGTGAAGTCGGAGCGCTCGGTCTCGACCTTCAGCCAGACGTCGCGACAGACGAAGCGCAGGTCGCGGTTGCGCATCAGCGCCCCGGGCAGCAGCCCGGTCTCGGTCAGGATCTGGAACCCGTTGCAGATGCCGAGGACGCGGACGCCCTTGTCGGCGCGGGCCTTGACCTCGCGCATCACCGGCGATTGCGCCGCCATCGCGCCGCAGCGCAGGTAATCGCCGTAGGAGAAGCCGCCCGGCACCACGATCAGATCGAGGTCGGGCAGGGTGGTGTCACGGTGCCACACCATCAACGGGCGGCGGCCCAGGCTGGCTTCCAGCGCCACCGCGACGTCACGGTCGCAGTTGGAGCCGGGGAAAACGATGATCGCGGCTTTCAAGGGCGATGCCTTCGCGCAAGTGGGATCGAGGCTCTGGTGTACCCCGGATGCGCCCGGGTTTCCAGACGCTTGAACAGGGGAGGGCGGGGGAGACGCGAAGAGGGCGCCGTCCGGGCAGGACGGCGCCCTCCTCTTGTCGGCCGGGAGAGGGGCGGATGGCGCCGCGGGCAGCGGCCCCG
>JBDLVO010000084.1:0-6631 GCA_039804805.1 Pseudomonadota bacterium | reverse complement strand
CTTGCCACCGCGGTCAGGGCGAACGGGGACAGCAGATCGAGCCCGGCGACCTCGACCGGCCACAGCGCGACCGGGGCCGAGGTGCGGAAACGGCAGGTCAGCCCGTCCTCGGCGCTGGCGTAAAGCGGGGTGCCGCGCGGCACCGCCACCCCCATCGTCGAACGGGAATGGGCCGGGTCGGTGTCGAAGCGGGCGATCGCCATCGACGGCACCGGCGCGGTGAGGTGGGGGTAGAGCGTGCCGAGCAGGGCGGCGGGGATCAGCGGGAAATCGGCCTCGATCTCGCGCTGGATCCGCGCGGCGAGGAAGGCGAAGGATTCGATCAGCCGTTCGACCTGGGGATCGGCCGAGCCGTCGCGGGCCAGTTCCAGCCGCCGCGCCAGCTTGGGATGGGTGCGGGCGAAATCGGCCCCGGCGCCGCGCAGACAGGCCAGTTCGTTGACATAGGCGCGGAACAGCGGGTCGAGCGGGTCAAGACTCATCGTGGCTTCCCAAAGCGAGGGCGAAGGAGACCGGCTCCATCTCGCCGCCGCAGCGCAGATCGGCCTCGATCCGCGCCAGCAGCCTGTCGCTGCGGGCGGGATCGGGCGACAGGGCGACCCGCGGCGCCACCAGCCGGGGCTCGAACGCCTGGATCGCCGCCCGGATCTCGGCGGCGAAGGCGGCACATCCCTCGGCATCGCCGGGGGCGAGCCCGGCGGCGTCGGGGATGCCGTAATCGAGGGTGGTGCGCTCCCGGCCGGGGGGCGGCGCCAGCGGGCGCGACAGCCGGGTGGCCAGCAACGCGGCCAGTTCGGCCGCGACCGAGGCCTTCAGCCCGTCACGGTCATGCAGCAGGAACGGCTGGCTCTCGCCCTCTCCCGGGGCGAGATCGACCAGCCGTTCGAACAACAGGGCGCGGCCCCCTTCGACCGGCCGCTGACCCGCCATGCCGGCTTAACCGATCTTCTGTAGCGCCAGATCGTGCGAGGCGACCTTGTTGCCGTCATTGCCGCCGCCGGCGACCTTCTGCTGGACGTAGGTGTACTGAACCTTGCTGTAGGACAGGGTGACGGTCTCGGTGGCCATGTCGCCGGTGCCGCCGCCGATCGAGATGTTCGAGATCAGCACGTTGGTCATCTCGACCTTGAGATATTCGATCAGGGCGTCACCATCGGAGCGATAGGCGGTGAAGGTGGCGGTGGCGGCGCTCTTGCCGCTCCAGCACTGCTTCATCAGCGGCACGCTGGCGATGTCGAGATATTTGGTGATCGAGAAATCGGCGTGGTTGGCCTGCTCGATCGTGCCGCCACCGGAGGAGGAGCGGGTGGCCGAGGTCGGCTGGTTGAAGGAATGGCTCCAGGACAGCACCTGGATGTCCTTTTCGTGGCCGGAGACCTTCGACTCGCCCTCGATGCCGTCGATCTTGATGAAGAAATTCTGGGCCATAAGGCTGATGCTCCCGGATTGAAGGCGCTTCCGTCACCGGCGGAAGCTCTGGGCCTGGGCCGTCCCGTCCCCGATCAGGCCGCCGGCGGCGGCAACTCGGCCACCAGACGGATCGAGGCGGTCAGTTCCTCGAGCTGGAAGTGCGGGCGCAGGAACACCACGGCGTTGTAGCAGCCCGGTTTGCCGGGAATGTCGGAGACGTCGATCCGCCCCTCGCGCAGCGGGTATTGTGCCTTGATGTCCTGGCCGGCATCGTCCTGACCGAGGACATATTGCGAGATCCAGGTGTTGAGGTAGGTCGCGACATTGTCCTTGGTCATGAAGCTGCCGATCTTGTCGCGCATGATCACCTTGATGTAGTGGGCGAAGCGCGAGGCGTTGAGGATGTAGGGCAGCATCGCCGACAGGCGCGAATTGGCGTTGGCCTGGGGGGTGATGTAAAGCTTGGGCCGGTTGGCGGTGGCCCCGCCGAAGAAGGCGGCGTAGTCGGTGTTCTTGCAATGGACCAGGGCGATGAAGCCGAGGTCGGACAATTCCTTCTCGCGCCGGTCGGTGATCGACACCTCGGTCGGGCATTTGAGGGCGATGTCGCCGTCCGGGCTGCGGAAGGTGTGGGCGGGCAGCCCCTCGACCTTGCCGCCGCCCTCGACGCCGCGGATCGCCGCGGTCCAGCCGAAATGGGAGAAGGCGGCACCGATCCGCTGCCCCTCGACATAGGCGGCGTTGCCCCACAGATAGTGGCGGTGATCGAGGCCGGAACAATCCTCGGTGAAATCGAACCCCTCGACCGGGACGGTGTCGGGGCCGTAGGGCAGACGCAGCAGCACGCGCGGCAGCACCAGGGCGACGTAGCGGCTGTCCTCGCTGGCGCGGAACGAGCGCCATTTGATCAATTCGACGCTTTCGAAGATCTTGGCGAGATCGCGCGGCAGGCCGAGATCGGTGAAGCTGTCCATGTCGAACAGGCCGGGATGGGGGGCGGCGATGAACGGGGCATGGGCGGCGGCGGCGACGTTGGAGATCTTCTCCAGCAGGGCCATGTCCTGGGGATGGCGGCTGAATTCGTAATCGCCGATCAGCACGCTGTAGGGATTGCCGCCGAAGGTGCCGTATTCCTCTTCGTAGACCTTCTTGAACAGGGCGCTCTGGTCGAACTCGACCGCCTTCTCCAGATCCTTCAGCAGGTCGGCCTTGGCGACGTTGAGCAGCCGGATCTTCAGCATCGTGTTGGTTTCGGTGTTGAACACCAGATAGGCCAGCCCGCGCCACGCCGCTTCCATTTTCTGGAAGTCGGGGGCATGCAGGATCTCGTTGACCTGGGCGGTCAGCAGCGCGTCGATGTTGGCGATGTGCTCGTTGATCAGGGCCAGGATGTCGTTGCCGACGGTGCCGCCGCTTTCGGCCAGCACGTCGTTGACGAATTCGGCCAGCAACTCGCGGGCATAGGCCCGCTGCGATTCATCGCGCGCCATCTTCCCATCGACCAGCAACCGGTCGAGCAGGGTGAGGGAGGCGGAGGGAGTGGTGTCTTCGGCCATCGTTGCCTCGTTTGCTCGCAGGGGGGCGTCACACGGAGGGGGCGGCGCCGGTTCAGGCCGACGGCGCCGCGGGCTCGTCGGGCGGCGTGGCGGGAGCGGCGTCGGGGGCGGCGGCCTCGCCGGCGGCGGGGGCCAGCAGCCCCTTCAACTCGGCCTGCTTGGCCGGGTCGGCGGCGACCTCCTTCAGCAACTCCTCGAGCGCCTCGTTGCCGTCGAGCTTGATCAGCAGGTCGCGCAGTCTTTCGCGCACCGCGAACAGATGGGCCAGCGCCGGCACCTGCTTCAACACCTCGACCGGGTTGAAATCGTCGAGATGCTGGAAGGACAGATCGACCGAAAGCTGCTCGTCCGCCTCCGGCTTCAGCCGGTTGGGGACGCGGAAGGCCAGATGAGGTTTGATCGAGGCGAGGACGTCGTTGAAATTGTCGCGGTCGATCTCGACGAACTTGCGTTCCTTGACCGGCGGCAACGGTTCGGTCGGCTTGCCCGACAGGTCGGCCAGCACGCCGATGATGAAGGGCAGTTCCTTGCGCTCGAGCGCGCCGCCGGTTTCGACATCATAAGTAATCTTTACGCGAGGCGGGCGATTGCGCAGTAACCACTTTTGTGAGCTTTCAGCCATGGCCCTGTCCCTCAATGTATGAAACCGGCGTTTCGGCAACAACTTTGATCCGAGAGCGAATGAATGTCAAACCCTTTGGCGGCATCCTTCGTTGTCACTCGCGGAATGATATGAGGTCAAGAATCGAGGAAAGATCATTGCGGCCGCTGGCCATTTCCAGCAGCACCTCATGCAGCGGCATGTTGCTCCAGGCCAGCACCCGGCGCAGGACGTAGGGGGCCGGGCTGTGCGGCTCGGCCCGCATCAGATAGTCGGCCACCTCGGCGAGGCGGCGATAGGCTTCCTCGCGGCTGGCGATGGTGGCGGTGCCGTCGCGGCGGGGCGGCGGCGGGGGCAAGGCGGGGGCGTCGTCTTCCATCGGCTCGGTCTCGGCGGGGGCGGGGCGGGGCGGTGGCAGGGTGGCGTCGAGCCAGGCCAGCATGTCGCCGAGCAGGGTCTTCAGATCGACCAGCGACGGCGCCTCGTTGCCGCACAGCGCGTCGAGGCCCTGGTCGAGTCGCAGGGTGGCGTCGAGCCCGGCCCCGACCTGCCGGCGCAGCCGGTCGAGCTGGTCGAGCGGGGTGGCGTCGGCGCTGGCCTGGAACGCGGTCAGGCTGGGCCCCTGGGCGCCGCGCGCCTGATAGAGCCGGGCCATCTCGTAATCGCCCCAGGTCAGCCGCACCGGCTCGGCGAAACCGGAGGCGGTCACCGGCTTGGTGCGCAGCAGCGGCGGCAGGCGCGAATTGAGCCAAGCGATGACGTTGACCCGGGCGGTGAGGTCGCCGTCGCTGTCGATCGCCGGATGCAGATCGGGCCAGAAGGTCTGGCAGAACCGCTCGATCAGGTCGAGGCCGGGGGCGAGGGCGGCGAAGCCGTCGCGCTCGACCAGCGCCTCGACCAGCCAGGCCAGCAGCCGCAGATCCTTGGTGCGGGTGGCCAGCGCCTCCTGGCACAGCGCCACCACCGCCGACCAGTCGGCCAGCTTGCGGTCGCGCACCCACACCCCCTGGTCGAGGCTGTCATCCTCGCGCCGGGCCTCGGCCACCGCCGCGAACGGGCCGGGCACCACCTCGCCGAGGTCGGGTCCGGCCGGGCTCGGTCCCGCCAGCGGGGCGAGAATCGCGGCGGGGTCGAGCGTCACCGCCGGGCGGCGCGGCGTCTCAGCCGGGCTCATCGCCACATCCTTCCCCGGCGGCGGCCCGCGCCCGTAGCGCCGTCGGCACCATCCGTTCCAGCAGGCCGCGCACCGAGCCGACGATCTTCTGCCCAAGCGCGCGATTCTCGCTCTGCACCGTCGCCACCAGGGTCCGCTCCAGCCGGGCCAGCCCCTGGCGCTGCCCCTCGTTCTGCGCCAGCACCAGATCGAGCCGCTGCTGCAATTGGTGGATCTGCGCCGCCATCTCCTCCAGCCGGGCCGCCCCGGTCGGCAGGCTGGCCGGCGGCGTGGCCGCGAGTCCGGCCGGGGCCGGGACGACGGGGGGCGGCGGCAGCCGGTAGGACAGCGGCGTCACCGGCGTCCGTCCCTCCTCGCCGTCGAGCAGGTGGCAGACCGTGGCGTAGCTCATCCCCAGCGCCGCCGCGATGCGGCGATAGGAATAGCCGTCCTTGCGCAGACGTTTCGCCTGAAGGTTGCGTTCGTTTTCGCTGAGGGCCCCGGCAGGGGGGAGGCGGCGCTGGCCGTTGGCAACCCCGACCTGGATGGTCACATAACCGTTGACGCTGTTGGCCATGACCGGTCCCTGGAGTGGCGTCGGTTGATGAAGTGTAGTCCAATCGGTGCGCGCCGCCCCCCATAATTTTCGAGCGGGGCGGTGGCGGGTGTCAGGGCTGCAGCCGTTGCGGGACGCTTTCCTCGGCGATGGGGGCGGCGGCGGGGAAGGCCGGCAGCAGCAGCGGGCTGCGTTCCTCCGGTTTGCCGGGGCGGCGGATCACCGCGTCGAGGCCGAGGCGGAGATAGAGCCGGGCGTGGGGCAGCAGGGCGGCGCCGGGGGCGGCGGCGGGGTTGCGCTGAAGCTCGACGTCGAGGCCGAGCAGATGGGGCCGGCGGTCGGCGAGGTCGAAGCCCTGGCCGTCGCCGACGCCCTGGAGCGCGAGCAGCGACAGCAGCGCCCAGGGATCGTTGGCCTCCCACCGCGCGGTGGCGCCATCGACGCGATAGCGCCCCTGCGGATCGGGGGCGGGGATGCCGGGGGCGTTGGCGGCGAAGCGTACCGACAGCCGCACCGGCTGGCCGCTCGACCACACCACGCTCTTCTTCGGGTCGCGCGACGACAGCACCTGACCGGGGCCGCAATCGAGCGTCCATTCGATCACCTGATTGCCGCCGCTGTCATTGGCGGGGTTGGCGCGGAACTCGGCGCTGACGGCGTAGGACAGCGGCTGGTCGAGGGTGGGATCGACCAGCATCGGCGTCAACGCGGTCTCGGCGGCGGTCAGGGCGGCGGCGAAATCGGCGGCGGCGCCGCCGGCGGCGGCGGCCAGTTCGGCCCGGGCCGGCAGCGGCGCCTGATCGAGCGCCCAGAAGAACCGCCGCACCGCCAGCGCCTCGGCGCGCGGGGCCTCGGGCCGGGCGTCGGCCGAGAACGGGAAGCGGCGGGCCAGGGTCTGGTTGAACAGGGTCTGGATCTCGGCGTAGCGGGCGCGGATCCGTTCGCCGGCGAGGGCGACGCAGCGTTGGCCGAGATTGGCCTTGAGCCGGTCGAGTTCGAGCGCGAACAGGTCGCCGCCCGGAGTCGGCGGCGCGGCGGCCAGGGCGCGGCACTGGGCCGGGTCGAGCCGGTCGAGATCGGTCAGGATGAAGGTTTCGAGCTGGCGCAGCGAGGAATTCTGGTCCTTCTGCCCGTCGCGGGCGATCGCCCGGCCGATGCCCTGCCATTTCGCCACCAGCGGGCGGTTGCCGTCCTCGGCGGCGAAGGTGGCGATCAGTCGCAGCAGCGGCTCGGCGCCGTCGCGCGCAAGCCGGCTCAGCACCTCGCGCTCGCCCTCCAGCGTCAGCGACAGTTCGGGCAGGCTGCTGGCGCGGAAGGCGCGGGCCGCCACCGGCTGGCGGCCGTCCCACCAGGAG
>JBDLVO010000083.1:0-3764 GCA_039804805.1 Pseudomonadota bacterium | reverse complement strand
CATGTCTCGCGCGAACTGGCCCTGATCAAGGTCGCCTCCTCCGGCGACAAGCGGGTCGAGGCGCTGCGCATCGCCGACATCTTCCGCGCCCGCGCGATCGATTCGACCAACGAATCCTTTGTGTTCGAGGTGGTCGGCGCCACCGACAAGGTCGATGCCTTCATCCGCCTGATGGAGCCGCTCGGGCTGGTCGACGTCTCCCGCACCGGCGTGGTCGCCATCGCCCGCGGCGCCCAGCCGCTGTAAAAAGCGGCCGCCGGTCGCGCCAAGAATAGGGAATGGGTTCCAAGGGCCTTGCGGCCCTTGGCGGGTGTGGGCGGAGCCCACCACTGACGCGAGGGAAGCGAGCTTGCGGATTTCCTGGTCCCTGGGGGGCTGGCGGCCGGTGATGCGGCGGCTGCCCGACCCGGCGACGGTGGCGATCACCGTCGATGACGCGCCGATGCCGGACAGCATGCCGGCGATGCTCGACCTGCTCGACCGGTTCGGGGCGAAGGCGACCTTCTTCCTCAGCGGCTGCCGCGCCGTCGAACACCCCGCTCTGGTGGCGGAAATGGCGGCGCGCGGCCACGCCCTCTACGCCCATGGCTGGGACCATGTCCGGCTCGACCGCGAGCCCGAGGCCCGCCTGTTCGACGACATGACCCGCTGCGAGGCGCTGCTGGCCCGGGTGCGGGCGACCCCCGCCCCCTATCTGGTGCGGCTGCCCTACAATGGCGGCTGGCGCAGCGCCCGGATGCACCGCGCCCTGGCCCGCTGGCGACCCGGCTGCGTGGTGGTGCATTGGGACCTCTCGACCGAGGACCACCTGATCTCCACCCGCTGCGAGAGCGCCGCCGATGTCCCCGCCGCCTGCCGGGCCGAGGTCGAGCGCCTGCTGGCCGATCCGCGCCTGCCCGGCGGCATCGTGCTGATGCACGACCAGCCGATCAACCAGCGCCCCGGCGCCGCCTTCAAGCCGGCGGTGACGGTGACGCTGCTCGAACAAATGCTGGAGGGGATCGCCGCGCGCGGCCTGCGCGCGGTCGCGGTGCCGCCGCCGCCGCCCCAGCCGGCGTGGCGGCGGTTCCTGCTGCCCTGAGAAAACCTTGTTGGGCTGCCGCCCAAACCCGCTTGGGGCGATGCCCCAAACCCCCTTTTTTTTTGAAAAAGGGGGAGGTCTGGAGGCGGCAGCCTCCAGGCGGGGTGCGGGGCGGCCGCCCCGCCTTGCCGGCGAGAGGGGAGAGATCCGAGCGTGAAGATTCTGCACACCATTCCGGGGCGCAACTGGGGCGGCATGGAGCATCGCACCGTCGAGCAGGTGCGCTGGCTGAAGGCCCACGGCCACGCGGTGTGGCTGGCGACTCCGTCCGACGGCCAGACCTGGGCCCGCGCCCAGGCCGCCGGGCTGCCGCTGCTGCCGTTCGATTTCGACCGCCCCTGGCACCCGGCCTCGGTGCGCGGCTTCCGCCGGCTGGTGATCGAGCGCGGCATCGAGCTGATCGACACCCACGTCACCCGCGACGCCAAGGTCGCCGCCACCTGTCTCGACCTCTGCGCCGTGGTGCGCTCGCGCCACGTCAACCAGCCGCTGAAGCCGTCGCCGCTGCGGCGGATGCAATGGCGGCTGGGGGCCGACCACGTCATCACCGTCGCCGAATGCACCCGCACCGCCCTGCTCGCCGACGGGCTGGCCGATCCGCGCCGCTCGACCGCGATCGGCGGCTGGGCCGACGACGCCTTCTTCGCCGCCGCCGGCCCGGCCGAGCGCGCCGTGCTGCGCGGCCAGCTCGGCCTCGCCGCCGATGCCTATGTCTGGCTGTGCGTCGGCATGATCCGCCCCGACAAGGGCCAGGATCACCTGTTCGACGCCCTGACCCTGCTGGCGGCGCGCGGTCTGCGCCCGACCGTGGTGGTGGTCGGCGCCGCCACCGCCGAATCCGCCGATTACGAGGCCGATCTGCGCCGCCGCGCCAGCGAACTGACCTCCCCGGTGGTGTTCACCGGTTATCGCGAGGACGTCGCCGCCCTGATGCGGATGGCCGACGCGGTGGTGATCCCCTCGCTGACCGAGGCCCAGCCCCGCGTCGCGGTGCAGGCCTTCGCGGTCGGCCGCCCGGTGGTGGCCAGCGCGGTCGGCGGCGTGCCGGAAATCGTCACCCCGGGCGAGACCGGCTGGCTGGTGCCGCCGGCCGACCCCGCCGCCTTGGCCGAGGCGATGGAAGCGGTGATGGCCAAGCCCGCCGCCGCCGGCGCCGTCGCCACCCGCGCCCGCCTGCTGGCCGAGGCGACGATGCGGTTCGACCACCGCATGAAGGCGACCCTCGACACCTACCGCGCCGCGCTGGACCACGCCCACACCCGCGCCTTCCCGCGCTTTCGGGGCAACGGCCGGTGACCCCCGCCCCCCGCCTGTCGGCGCTGGTGGTGGTCCATGACGAGGAAGCGCGCCTCGCCGCCTGCCTCGACCGGCTCCGCTTCGCCGACGAGTTGGTGGTGGTGCTCGACCGCTGCACCGACCGCTCGGGCGAGATCGCGCGCGACTACGGCGCCCGGCTGGTCGAGGGGGCGTGGGAGCGCGAGGGCGGCCGCCGCAATGCCGGCATCGCCGCCTGCACCGGCGACTGGATCTTGGAGGTCGATGCCGACGAGCACGTCCCCGCCGCCTTGGCCGAGGAGATCCGCGCCACCATCGCCGCCACCCGGTTCGACTGGCACGAAATCCCGGTCGATAATTACATCGGCACCCGGCTGGTGCGGCATGGCTGGGGGGCGAGTTTCGGCAAAGCCGCCTATCCCGGCCTGTTCCGCAACGGGGTCAAGACCTGGGGCGACCAGCGCCTCCACCCCGCGCTGACCTGGCGCGGCCGCAAGGGGCCGATGCTGCGCCAGCGGCTCGACCATTACGTCGATCGCAACATCTCCGACATGATCCGCCGCCTCGACGCCTATTCCTCGGCCCGCGCCCGCGACCTGCGCGAACGCGGCGAGACCTGGGGCTCGATGCCGGCCAATCTGCGGCGGATGGTCAGCCGCTTCTTCAAATGCTACGTCCGGCGCGGCGGCTGGCGCGAGGGCGGCTACGGCTTCCTGGTCGCCACCTGCGCCGGGCTCTATCCGGTGCTGTCCCACCTCAAGGCCAAGCTGGAGAAGGAATGATGGCGACGATCGTGATGAGCGACGACGGCATCGTCTTCGACGGCACCAGCCTCGATGACGGGCCGCTGGGCGGGGCCGAGACCTCGTTCATCGAGATGGCCAACGCCCTCGCCGCGCGCGGCCACCGCGTGCTGGCCTGCACCAATTGCGCCACCGAGCGGGTCCATCGCGGCGTGAGCTGGCGGCCGATCGGCCAGGGCATCCCCGACGCCGCCGATCTCTACATCGCCAATCGCGGCGACAAGCTGATCCGGCGTTGCCCGGGGGCGAAGCACACCATCTTCTGGATCCACAATCCGGCCGGCTACCTGCTCAAGGCGCGCTATCAGTGGAAGCTGGCGCTGCGCCGGCCGACCATCGTCTTTTCCGGCGCCAGCCATGCCGGCACCTATCCGGCCTGGGCCTTTGCCGGCGGGCGCGAGATCGTTCCCTACGGCGTCACCGAGTTGTTTCGTCATGCCGGGGAACGCACCGAGGTGCCGCCGCCGCGCGCGCTGTTCACTTCCAATCCGCTGCGTTCGCTCGACTGGCTGCTGGAGCTGTGGGCGGCGCGGATCCGGCCGGCGGTGCCGGAGGCCGAGCTGCACGTCTTCGCCGGGGCCGCCACCTATGGCAGCGCCGGCGAC
>JBDLVO010000082.1:0-3803 GCA_039804805.1 Pseudomonadota bacterium | reverse complement strand
ATAGGGCCAAACCCTTACATTTTGTCCCGATGTGTTTCACCTTGCCGTCTGCGCAATCATGCATAGAGTGTGCTAGGATTCTCTGGTCATCTGGCTCGGCCAAGACAAAAAGAAATCCAGGGCGGCAGCCCTGGGGGGGAAGGAGGCAGCCATGACGACCCGCATCGTCATCGCCGAAGATCAGCAATTGGTCCGTCAGGGCCTGATGGCCCTGTTGGCCGCCGACGGCGCCGCCGGCCCGTCCGAATCGAATGGCGGCCATGGTCCGTTCGTCATCGTCGGCGAGGCCGATAACGGCCGCGCGGCGGTCGAGATGGCCCGCGCGCTCGGCCCGGACGTGGTGTTGATGGATCTGTCGATGCCGGAGATGGACGGGGTCGAGGCGACCCGCCAGATCAAACGGCTGGCCCCCGGGGTGCGGGTGCTGGTGCTGACGGTGGCCCATTGCGAGAAGCGGGTGGCCGAGGCGCTGGCCGCCGGCGCCGACGGCTACGCCCTCAAGAAGGCCAGCCACGGCGAACTGAAAAGCGCGATCACCGCCGTGCTGTCGGGACAATCCTATCTCGGCCCCGGCCTGTCGGCCGATCTGGTGCGCGAGCATCTGTCCGGCGCCGAGCCGGGCGGCGGCGCCCTGACCGGACGCGAGCGCGAGGTGCTGCGCCTGATCGCCCGGGGCCTCAAGAACCGCGAGATCGCCACCGACCTCGGCATCGCGATCAAGACGGTCGAAACCCACCGCACCAAGATCATGCAGAAACTCGATTTGCACAATTCGGCCGAACTGGCCACCTATGCGATGCGACGCGGGATGATCGAGTAGCCCCTCGCCGCGCACGGCTGCCGTGCGGGCGAAAACGTGGCGCCGCGCGCCGGAGCGGGGTAAAGGCTGGCCCCGGTTCTCCCCCCTGTTCCAGGTCACGGCCAGATGAATTGCCAGTGCATCACCCCGGCGGTCCGGGATCTTCCCGTCGGTATTTTCGATTCCGGCGTCGGCGGCCTGACCGTCGCCTCGGCGATCCGGCGGCGGCTGCCGGCCGAAACCCTGCTCTATCTCGGCGACCTCGCCCGCATGCCCTACGGCACCAAATCGCCGCAGACGGTGGCGCGCTATGCCGTCAACGCCGCCGATTTCCTGGTCCGGCGCGGGATCAAGGCGCTGGTGGTGGCCTGCAACACCGCCTCGGCGGTGGCGCTCGAGGCGATCGCCGACCGCCATCCCGGCCTGCCGGTGATCGGGGTGGTCGAGGCCGGCGCCGCCGGCGCGGCGCGGGGCTCGGCGGCGGGCCGGATCGTGGTCGCCGCCACCGAGGGCACCTGCCGCTCCGGCGCCTATGAGCGGGCGATCGCCCGCCGCCGCCCCGGCGCCGGCGTGGTCTGCGTCCCCTGCCCGCTGTTCGTCGCCCTGGCCGAGGACGGGCTGACCGACGGCCCGATCGTCGAGGCGGTGGCGCGGCATTATCTTGGCGCCGCGCTCGATCCCGCCGCCGCCGCCGATTGTCTGGTGCTGGGCTGCACCCATTTCCCGCTGCTGGCCCCGGCGCTGGCGCGGGTGGCCGGGCCGGGGGTGCGGCTGGTCGATTGCGCCGAGGCCACCGCCGACCTGCTCGCCGCCGCGCTGACCGGGCCGCTGGCCGCCCCGCCCGGTACCGCCGGCGGACTGACCCTGGTCGCCACCGACGCCCCCGACCGCTTCGCCCGCATCGCCCAGCGCCTGTTCCCGGCATTGGCGGGACTGCCGCCGGTCGAACTGGCCGATCTCGGCCGCGCCCCGGCTCGGGCGGCAACGGCGCCCGCCGCCCGAGCCGGCGCAAGGGGCTCGATCCTACCCGCGATTTGATCTAATTTGATGGGGCGGCTTGAGCGGCGCGACCGCCGGTGCTACCACTGCTCGGTAGCGGCGGTGTGGTTCCGCCGTGCCCCGGCGCAGCCTTCGAGCGAGAATCGTCATGCTTGCGAAATACTACCGGGCATTCAAACAGGACCTCGATCAGCGCGGCATCATCTTTTCTTTTTCGGGCTACCTGTCCGAGGGGATCCTGTATTCTCTGGGCGAGGCGTTGCGCCAGAAGATGACCCTGGAGGAAACCGATCTCGGCACGATCAGGAAGGTGTTTTCCGTCTTCGTCGAGCAATCGCAGAACATCATCCGCTATTCGGCCGACAAACTCGCCAGCGACAACGGCCGTCAGGTCGAGCTGTCCTCGGGGATGGTCACCATCGGCACCGAGAACAACCGTTTTTTCATCGTCTGCGGCAATGTCGTCCTGGCCGCCGACGAGCCCCGCCTGCGCGAGCGGCTGGAGCGGTTGCAGCGGATGGACAAGGATCAGATCAAGGCCTACTACAAAGAGCAATTGCGCGAGGCGCCCGACGAACAAAGCCGGGGCGCCACCATCGGGCTGATCGAGATCGCCCGCCGCGCCACCGACCCGATCGAGTTCGATTTCGACCCGATCGATTCCAGCACCTATTTCTTTTGCATGAAGGTATCGATCTGAGATGAGCAGCGAGGTTCTCAGAATCGCCGCGACGGAACGGTCTCCCGAAATCGAACTCGACGTCGAGCGCGGCCTGCTGCGGCTGCGCGGAGAATCCTACCCCGAGGATGCCTCGTCGGTGTTCGCCCCGGTGTTCGTCGCCCTCCAGGCGGCGCTGGCCAATCCCGCCCCGACCGGGCTCGAAGCCGAGTTCGCGCTGATCTATTTCAACAGTTCCAGCGCCAAGGCGCTGATGAACATGTTCCTGCTGCTCGAGCGCGCCGCCGCCAGCGGCACCCCGGTGCGGGTGCGCTGGCTCTACGCCGCCGAGGACGAGACGATGCGCGAGTTCGGCGAGGATTTCAGCGAGGATCTCAGCCACGTCGTGTTCGATCTGGTCGCGACCGGGGTCGAGGACTGACGGCGATGTCGTTCGACCTGTTCGATGCCGAGGAAAAGGTCCTCGAACAGGCGGAATCCCTGCGCGGCCTGCTGGCCGACACCCCGCCGCCGCTGCGCGAGGGGGTCGAGGCCCTGATCGAGGCGTTCGGCCGCAGCGTGCGCGAACAGCGCCGGCTGGTGAAGGTCAGCGACCGGCTCCAGGCCCAGCTCGCCAGCCTCAACCACGAACTGGCCCGCCGCCGCGCCGAGGCCGAGCAGGCGCTGTCCGACCTGGAGGCGGCCCAGGATTCGCTGATCCAGGCCGAGAAGCTGGCCTCGCTCGGCGCCCTGGTCGGCGGTGTCGCCCACGAGATCAACACCCCGGTCGGCATCGCCCTGTCCTGCGCCTCGCATCTCGCCGATTCGACCGAGGCGATCCGTGCCGCCTATCGGGCCGACGACCTCGACGCCGACCATTTCGAACGCTATCTCGATACCGCCGGCGACGGTTCGGCGCTGATCCTGTCCAATTGCCGCCGCGCCGCCGAGCTGATCGGCAGCTTCAAGCAGGTGGCGGTCGACCGCGCCTCGTCGGAACGGCGCCGCTTCGACCTCGGCGCCACCCTGCGCGAGACCCTGGCCAGCCTCGGCCCCCGGGTGCGTCAGGCCGGCCATGCGGTGACGATCGACTGCCCGACCGGCATCGTGATGGACAGCCATCCCGGCGCCCTGTCGCAGGTGATCGGCAATTTCGTCATCAACAGCCTGATCCACGGCTTCGATCCCGGTCAGACCGGCCGGCTGTCCCTTGCCGTCAGCCTGACCGGCCCGGATCAGGTGCGGATCGTCTATGCCGATTCCGGCAAGGGCATCCCCGAATCCGACCGGGGCCGGGTGTTCGACCCGTTCTTCACCACCCGGCGCGGCAGCGGCGGCACCGGGCTC